>NZ_JAFRJO010000007.1 GCF_017432245.1 Methanobrevibacter sp. | reverse complement strand
TGTACAAACTTATATAAAAAACTTTTTTAATTAATATGCTCCTAAATCATGCGAACAGTTTTTCGTATTATTATAATTAAAATATATGTTAAAAATAAAATATTTTAAATAATTATTTAAATGAATAAAAAGTAATATAAAAATAAGGTATCTAAAATTGATTGAAGAATATCAAAATCTTTATCAATCATAGAAAAGTTAAAACACGAAAATATATAATAAATCAATAATTAACGTTAGAAAAGAAAAATGGAGGAATTAGGTGAAAGCTATAATTTTAAGTGCAGGTGAAGGAACAAGAATGAGACCTTTAACTCTCACAAAACCTAAAACAATGTTGCCTGTTGCTGGAAAACCTATTATTCAATATAACATAGAAGCACTGCGTGATTGCGGTGTGAAAGACATTCTTCTTATTGTTGGATATAAGGAAGAGATCGTTAGAGATTACTTTAAGGATGGAAGCCATCTTGGAGTGAATATAAGTTATGCTACTCAAAGCAAATTGGAAGGAACTGCAGATGCAATAGGATATGGAAAAGATTTCATTGAAGATAGCTTAATCACTCTTAACGGAGATATCATATTGGATGTGGATATCCTTAGTGAAATCATTGAAGATTATGAGCAGTCCAAGCCAGACACATTAATGGTGCTTACAGAAGTGGAAGACCCAAGTGCATTTGGTGTTGTTGAATTGGATGGAGACAATATCATCAATATTGTGGAAAAACCTAAAAAAGAGGAAGCTCCAAGCAATTTGATAAATACTGGAATATACATTTTCAATAAGGATATTTTTGATAAAATTGACAAAACTGAAATTTCTCCAAGAGGGGAATACGAAATTACAGATTCCCTATCTCTCCAAATAGCTGATGGAAAAGTGGTTAAAGGACATAAAACCACTAAAGAATGGATGGACATTGGAAAACCTTGGGAATTGATTGAAATAAACGAAGAATTGCTCAATCATATTGAAGGAGAAATCAAGGGAACCGTTGAAGAAGGAGTTACAATCCATGGAAAAGTATTTTTAGATGAGGGCAGTCTTCTTCGTTCTGGAGTCTACATTAAAGGTCCTGTTTACATCGGTAAAAACTGTGATATTGGACCAAACTCATACATTAGAGGAAATTCCTACTTTGGTGATAATGTCCACATCGGTAATGCTGTAGAGATTAAAAACTCAATCATTATGGAAAACACCAACGTTAGCCATTTAAGTTATGTAGGTGACTCTATTTTAGGTTCCAATTGTAATATTGCAGCTGGAACAAATATTGCTAACTTACGTTTTGACAATAAGACAGTAAAAACAACAATTAAAAATAAAAAGACTGATACTGGAAGACGTAAATTAGGTGCAATTGTAGGAGACTCTGTTAAAACTGGAATCAATTCAAGCTTAAGTCCTGGAGTCAAGATAGGAGTGAGAGCTACAATCGGTTCTGGTGTCTTGTTATATGAAGACTTGGAATCTGACATGAGAGTATTGGTAAAGCAAGAGCATATTTTCCAAAACAAAAAGGAAACTGGACAAATCTCTCTTGAAGAAGCAGAGGAAAATAAAGAAGAATAAAATTTTTCAAGATTTATATTTAATGTTTATTAATTATCAATTAATAAAAAAATTTAAATTAAGATTAATTAATTGGATAAATAATTAATTAATTGAAATGATTAATTAATTGAATAAATGATTAATTAATAAAAAACTAAAAGAGGAGTATATTATGAAACTCAATGAACCCGTAAAAATATTCCCTGGTGCACAAGTAATCGGTGATGTTGAAATTGGTGAAAACTGTTCCATTTGGCATGGAGCAGTTATTAGAGGAGATGTAGGACCTATAAGAATTGGTAAAAACTCCAATGTGCAGGACAATTGTGTTCTTCACACTTCAGCAAACTTGACTCTTAAGATTGGAGACAATGTGTCTATCGGACATGGTGCTGTAGTTCATGGCTGTGAAATTGGTGACAATGTTCTTATAGGAATGAATGCTACTGTTTTAAATGGTGCTAAAATTGGAAAGAATTCAATTGTAGGTGCTGGAGCAGTAGTTAGTGAAAATAAGGAATTTCCAGAGAATAGCTTAATATTAGGAGTTCCTGGAAAACTTATTAAAGAGACCACTCCTGAACAAAGAGAAAACATTGCTTGGAATGCAGCACACTATGTTGAACTTGCAAATGAATACGATGATTAAATCATCAATTCAACTGCAATGAATATGATGAATAAATTCATCTATTCATCAACTTTTTTTATAAATTATAACATTTTAAAACTTAAAATCATCTTATTATAATGCTAATTAAATACTAGCTATCAAAAGATAAAATATTATATTTAGAAGGTAAAATAATGAAAGTACGTAAAGAAGTAGAGGAATTAGATCCTTATGTTCCTGGAAGATCAAAAGAGGAAATCGCACAGGAATTTGGAGTGAAAAAAGAAGACATCATCAAATTGGGGTCTAATGAAAATCCATGGGGCCCATCTCCAAAAGTAAAGGAAGCTATTGAGGGAGAACTTGCAAACATTAACAGATACCCAGAATCTGATTTGGAAGAACTTAAAAAGGAATTTGCAAGATACTCCCATGTGAAACCAGAACAAATTATTGTTGGTGGAGATGGGGCAGATGAACTTATTGATACTTTAGCAAAAACCTTCATTGAACCTGGTGACGAGTTTGTAGTCCCTTTACCTTCTTATATGTATTATGAATTCTTATTCAAGCCATATGGTGCAATTCCTAATTATGCAAAATGGAATTTGGAAACAAATACTCTTGATTTGGATTCTGTACTCAATGCAATAAATGAAAAAACAAAAATGCTATTCCTATGCACTCCAAATAACCCAACTGGAGCATTGATTTCACAAGATGAATTAAGGGCAATTCTAGATAAAACCAATAAATCCAAAGGGGGAGTGTGCGATGCAGTGGTTGTAATAGATGAAGCATACTTTGAATACTCCCTAACCAATAATGTAAACCTTTTAGATGAATATGAAAATATTTTCATTCTTAGAACAATGTCTAAAGTAATGGGGCTTGCAGGAATGAGAATCGGTTATGGTATTTCAAGCAAAGAGATAATTGAATTCATGCATAGGATCAAACCTGTCTTCTCACTTACAAAACTTTCATACATAGCTGCTCTCACTACAATAAAAGATACTGAATACATTGAGAAATCCATTAAGGATGGGATAGAAAGCAGAGATTTCCTATACGATGAGATATCTAAAATGAAATCAGTTAAAGTCTATAAATCATACTCCAATTTCATGTTGATTGATATTCATGATACAGGTTACACAGCTGCAGAGATTACAAGAGAATTCATGAAAAGAGGAATGATTGTAAGAGACTGCACTTCATTTAAGGGATTGGACGAATATTACTTTAGAATAAGCATTTGTACATTGGAAGAAGATAAAAAATTCCTTGAAGTAATGAGAGAAATACTAAATGAATAGATAATGCATTTTATTTTTAAGAGCTGATAGAATGGAATATAGTGTAACTGTCACATCATCAATTGAATATCCAAAAAATATGTCTTTTGTAATATTTTTAGCGAAATGCCCTCTTAGATGTCCTTATTGCAGCAATAGCGAAATATTGGAAGAAGGGACTGAAATCAGTTTAGAAGAGATATATGAGAAAATTGATGACTCTGCAATGTTTATGGATGCTGTTGTTGTTTCAGGTGGAGAGCCTTTAGTCCAATATGAAGATGTGATAGAAATCTTCAAATATGTTAGAGAAATTGGTCTTAAAACCAAATTGGACACAAGTGGAGTTTATCCAGATAGACTCCAAAAAATACTTGATTTAGGATTAGTCGATTATGTGGCTATGGATATTAAGGCCCCATTTGACAAATATGAAGAAGTCATTAAAGCAGACATTGGCCAAAATGTAAAGGAATCTATGGAAATTGTAAATAGATATGATGATATCACTTTAGAATGCAGAACCACTTATTGCCCTAAATTGCTCACAGAAGAAGACCTTTTTACAATAGTTGATGAAGTGGAATGTGACTTATACACAATTCAACAATTTAGAAACAGATGCGTTTTAGATGAATCATTGGCAGAGGCAGAAGAGCCAAATCCTCATGACATGGAAGATATTGCTAAAAGAATCAAAGAAGCATACCCTAATCAGGACATAAATGTAAAAACTGCAGAATTTGGTCAAAAAAGCATCTAAATAGCTATTAAAAATCATTCATATTCATAAAATCTATCTTAATCAATGAACTTGAAATTTAAAGAATAAATAGATAAGTTTATTAATTTTTCAATAAAGATAATAATATATTAAGATTTACTTAATTATTATATTCATATTTACTTAATTATTTATTTAAGACTATTTTTATTAAAAGTCTCCAAAAAAGGTGATAAAATGCCAATCATGTCCTTTGGAAGTCAGAACATAAATATAATCACAAATAAAAAAGCTATGACTATAAGGAAACTATGGAAAACACCTTTGAAAGTTGGAGATAGGCTTCATTGCTATTGGAATTTAGCTTCTAAAGAAAAAAAGAAAATTTTTGAAGCTCAAGTTACTGACGTGAAAACACTCCCATTTAAAGAAATCAAAAGCAATGATAAGCTAGCCCAAGAGGAAGGGTATGAAGATTCCAATGAAATGGTTAGGGAATTTAAAAAAATGTATCCTGATGGAATCTCTGATGACGATTTATTCCAAGTAATCTATTTTGAAAAGCTTGACATCAATAAATGGAAAGGGGAAAAAATCGACCAAAAAGAGATGATCACTCAAAGGGCAGACATTTTATTTGATACAGGCAAATATGACAAGTCTGTATTATGTTATAATGCTGCCTTAAAGATTGATCCAAATGATGTTTACCTTTTAAACAAAAAGGGAGACAATTTAAGCAGACTCGACCGTTTTGATGAATCCATTGAATGTTATGATAAGGCTTTGGAAATAGAAGGGGATAACGAATATATCTGGAACAACAAGGCAATAGCTATGCTTAACTCTGGAAATATAGAAGAAGCGCTTGAAGCAAGCAATGGAGCATTGAATGCAAACCCTAACAATCCAGTGGTTCTTTATTGGAGAGGATTCATTTTGGAAATCCTGGCAGAATTCGATAAGGCTTTAGAGGTTTATGACAAATTGATTACCATTGATGATACCAATCCAGAAGTTTGGAATGCACGTGGAAATGTATTAACTGATATGGAAAGGCCTGAAGAGGCATTGGAAGCATATGACAAGGCTTTGGAATTATGTTTGGAAGATTCTGAAATAGATGCAACCGCACAAAACAGAAAAGGAAACGCACTCCTTGATCTTGGTAGATTTGAAGAGGCAATTGAATGCTATGACAAAGCGATAGAACTTGAGCCAAGAAACACATCATTCCTATTGAACAAAGGAGTTGTATTGATGGAACTTGATAGATTCGATGAAGCGGAAATCCTTTTTACTAAAGTTCTTGCTCTTGACCCATCAAATGATGATGCAAGAGTCTTGAAAATGGAATGTCTTGAAAATATGTAATTCTTTTTTGGAATTCTTAATTATTTTTTAAAATTTTTTTAACTAATTTTTACTACTCCATACTATTTTAAACTACTTTTATAATAATTAATTAGTTTATGTAGATTATAGGGTTAATAATAAATAAAAAATGAATTTGAATTAATTTAATTGAAATAATGATTAATTAAAAATAGGTTTACTATATATAACTATATTTTAATAATAGCTAAAATTAAAATAATGAAAAGAAAATTTTATGTAAAAATCAGAATTTCAAATTGTCAATTGCCTTAACTAATTTTTCACTTAAGTCATACGTTCTTTCCATTGGTTCATATGAAAAAGTTTCATAAACAATTGTTGGAATTCCACTTTCCACAACTGGAACTGTAATATATGGAGGACTTGTCCTATACTCAGGAGCATAATAAACAAGTTCCTCGATTTCATCCAATATTATATTCAGGAAATTTGTGGAATTATCGTCAAATCCTGGAGCGAAAATGAAATTAGTTTTTTCATAAGTCCCAGGCCCTTTCAATCCTTTATTGCTGTGAATGTCTGCAAAGAAACCATACTTGTTATCTATTATATGTGGAGCTGCAAACTCTTGGGCAAGCAATTGGCCATCCATACGACCTTCTGTTTCCTCATCAAGCTCGCCAACTACATCTATATTGTAAATATAATAGGAATAATTTAAAATTCCTTCTTTATCACATTCAATTATGGTATCAAACAATCCTCTATGAGCCTTGCTTTCCATTGGGTGCATGCCAATTAGGTAAGCTATTTTAATATCTGAATCAGTGTTTCCAAAAGGTCCATGGAGATGAACAGTTCCCAATTCATTTTCTCCGATCAATTCTGCACCATATAATGAAGAATCCACTTTTGCTTCATCTGTAGGCTCTTCTGGATAATTTTTCATAATCATATTTACACATCACACTTAAAAATTTATTAAAATTCTAAATTATCTACTACATCCACAAACTTATCCATCAAGTCATAAGTTGTATTAATCGGTTCATAACAATATGTTTCATAGTTTACAGTTGGAATCCCCGCTTGCTCTGTAGGCAATGTAATGTAAGGAGGGCTTGACTGTGCACTTGGGAAATAGTAAACCAATTCTGGCATCTTATCCAAGATCTTATTTACAAATGCTTCGGACTTTTCATCTTGACCTACTGCAAAGACAAAATTGGTTTCTTCATAAGTTCCTGAAATCATCCCCTTATTGCTGTGAACATCTACGAAAAGGTCATAATCATTGTTTATTATATGAGGGGCTACAAATTCCTGAGCTAGAAGCTGACCATCCATTCTTCCTTCGTCATCAGTATTGTAGTTAGTTACATTTATTTTATAGATGTAATAACAATAATTTAAGGAACTGTTTTTAGCCACTATTGTATCAAATAAGGCCTTATGCACTTTGCTTTCCAATGGATGCATACCAATTGAATAGGCTATTTTTATATCTGAATCAGGGTTTCCAAAAGGTCCCAATAGCTCTACAGAACCTAAATCATTCTCTCCAAGCAACTGTGAATTGACATCAGATGTGTCTATTTTAGCTTCAGCTGTAGGTCCGTCAGGGTAGGATTGATTGATATCAATGCTATCATCACCAATAGCTACAGCATTTTGAGACTGATTGGAGTTATTTACAGATATTGCATATCCAAAGAAAAGAATAGCTATCGCTAAAATAATCACCAAAACAAGAATTAATTTTGATTTATTGTTATCCGGAATCATATTCTCAAAAATAGTAAAAATTTAGAGAATAATTAAAAATTATCTCTAATTGTTAAAAAAATAATTAATTTTTATATTTCTCAACTAAACTGATTCCCCAGTTT
Organism: Methanobrevibacter sp.; assembly: GCF_017432245.1. Lineage (GTDB taxonomy): Archaea > Methanobacteriota > Methanobacteria > Methanobacteriales > Methanobacteriaceae > Methanobrevibacter. The sequence goes on along the minus strand of NZ_JAFRJO010000007.1, from coordinate 21,178 downwards.
GCCATTTCATCAGCTTTCTCTTGAGAATCAGATTCAGCGAAACATCTGAATATCGGTTCAGTACCTGAAGGTCTGATTATTACCCAGCCGTCATCCTTCAAGATCTTCACTCCATCTGTTGTATCAAGCTCAAAATCAGTTGTTTCCTTGATCTCATCAGCAATCTTAGACATGACTTCCTGCTTTTGGTCATCAGGACACTCGATTTTCAATTTTTCCTGATAATAAACTGGAAGCTCTGCTACAAGCTCGGATAATGGTTTGTCTTCTTTGACTAAGATTTCGAGTATTTTAGCTACAGTCATAGCTGCATCTCTTCCATAGATGAAATCTGGGAAAATGAGTCCTCCGTTTTCTTCACCACCAAATAGACCGTCAGTATCTTTAAGTTTTCTTGCAACAAGCAAATCTCCAACAGCAGTTGCTATAACTTCACCACCGAACTCTTCTGCAATGTCATAAATAGCTTGGGAAGTAGCTACAGTAGTTACAATAATTCCTCCGCCATTTTCCTTCAACATATGCTTTTCAACAAGGGCAAAGGTCTTGTCGCCTAAAATGAAGTTTCCTTTCTCATCAATGCAGATTGTCCTGTCTGCATCACCGTCATGAGCAAGACCAATATCCGCTCCGAGATTCTTCACAGTTGCGATGAGGTCTTGAAGATTTGGTTCTATTGGCTCTGGGTCTCTTCCTGGGAAAAATCCGTCTGCCTGACAGTTGATGGTTGTCACTTCACATCCCAATTCCTTAAGGATATAAGGTGCTGTGTAGGAACCTGCTCCTGAACCGCAATCAACTACAACCTTAAGTTTTCTGTTTCTGATTGCTTCTGCATCAACTCTTTTAATGGTTTCTGCAATATACTCCTTGATTATAGTGTCATTTGTAAAGCATTCTCCAATCTTATCCCAAGAAGCCCTGTTAGGTTCTGAGTCAAAGTATAATTTTTCAACCTCAATTTCCATATCATCTGGAGTTCCTATACCGAACTCATCCACGAATTTCAATCCATTATACTTTGGAGGGTTGTGAGAAGCGGTTACAATGATTCCTCCATCATAATAATTTCTTACAGCATATTGAATAGCTGGAGTTGGAAGAATTCCCAAATCCACCACATCACAGCCAGATGAAAGCAAACCTGCAGTGATTGCATGCTTAAGCATTGGAGTGCTTGTTCTTGTATCCCCTCCAATAGCTACTGTACCTTGAACAATGGATCCGTAACTTGCAGCAAGACGTGACGCAAATTCTGGAGTCAAGACATCATTTGCAGTTCTTCTTACACCAAATGTACCAAATAATCTTTTTTCCACCATTTTATGACCTTTTATAAAATTAATAAATAATCAAATATCAGATATTTTAAATTATCTAAAATTATCTAAAATTATTTTAAATCTAAATATATTTTTGTTTATAAAGTTTAAATATTTTATTAAAAATGAACTCAAGAAACCAATTTAATCGAATTTGCATTGGATAAAATCAGTTCCATTGAAGACTTGTATTCAGTTATGCTTCCAATCACTTTCACTTTTTGATTTTCAAAACTTTCCAAATCGTTTCCTGCATCTTGAAGTTCAACTAAAGTCGATTCGAATATGATTAGGTTTATCTTCCCTGTTCCATCATTCAGCTCAATGAAACATGAACTGCCACTTGAAGATTCCTTTATGGATTCAACCACTCCTGTAACCGCTACAGTTTCTCCAATATTGTTTCGTGTAATGTCCTTTATTTGAATTTCCTTCGGTTCAATGTAAGATGCGAAAACCAGCATTCCTATAATTCCTACAAGTGATGTAATCAATGCTACCTTAAAAATTATCTTGTCATTTAATTCCATAAAATCACCAATAAATAAATAATTAAAATGATTTATTTAGCAAATAACTTATAAATATTGCTTAAATTTTAAAAATAGATTGTATTCTAATTATAATATTGTTTTAAGAGTGTTAAAATTATTTAAAATGACATCAATAATGAAACTCTATGAAAAAATTATCATATTTAATGAAAAAATTAAAAATAAAAAATAGTTAAAAAAGAATAAAAAATGATAAAAAAAATAAAATAAAAGAATAGGAAAGTAAGATTATTCACCATAATACATAGATTCTAATCTTTCAATTGTATCAATGTCTTCTACGCCCTTATCTGTCCTTATGCCTTTTACAATTGGGAAACGTAAAGAGTATCCTGCAGGATATTCTGGACTTTTTACAATCTCACTGTATTTGATTTCCAAAACGATTTTTGGCTGAACAGTAATGTGAGTTCCTTTCTCTGAGATTATAATTTCTTTCATTTGCTTTGTGAGATTTGCCAAATCATCATCTGAAAATCCACTTCCAATTTTTGTGATGGTTTGCAATTCTCCATACTCATCACGAAGCGCAATCTCATAAGATCCTATAAACTCTCCTCTTTTACCTATTCCCTTTGTTCCTCCAACGATAACTGCATCCAATGTTTCAGGTTCTGCCTTGAACTTTAACATTTTCTTTCCACGGATGCCTGGAATATATGGTTCAGCACAGTTTTTAATCATTATCCCCTCATGTCCACCAGCAATGGACCTATTGAATAATTCTACAGCATCATCTATGTTTTCAGGACCTACTTTTACAATATCACTGAGGTTCAATTCATCAATTGAGGTATCCACAGCATTTTCCAAAATCTCCCTACGCTTAATGATAGGTTCATCAACTACAGGTTCCTTAAAGTAGAGCAAATCGTATAGGAATATCTTTATAGGCACATTTTTCATTGCATCATGGATATCATATTTCCTTCTGACCCTTTGCAATACTGTCTGGAATGGAAGAGGCCTGTCATCCTTAAATCCTACAATTTCCCCTTCTGCAATGAAGTCTTCATCTGGGAAACCTCTTCTTATGAAATCCACTGCATCTGGGAAAGCATGAGTCACGTTTTCGAGACGTCTTGTGAACAATGTGATTTCATCTCCCTTCTTATGGAATTGAGTACGGAAACCATCATACTTTGTCTCACAAAGTGCACATCCCATCTCTTCAATGCTTATGTCAATTCCTTCAGACAATTGTGCAAGCATTGGCTTTACAGCTCTTCCCGGAATTAATGTCAATTTTTTAAGGCCATCTTCACCTTCAAGCTTTGCCACTTTTGCAACAAGACCTAAGTCATTTGTCAGCATATGAGCCCTTTCAGCAACTGCCTTGTCAACACCAAATGCTTGGGATATTGCATCACGAATGATTCCTTCACCTACACCAATCCTAAGCTCTTCCAAGATTGTTCTGCAGATGTATTTAGCTTCCTTTCCTGAAGCTGAAGATAAAAGTTCAAGAATATTGGAAATTTTACGGGCAGTGGATCTGCTTCCAGATATTGTTGCCAATTTCCTTAATTGATTATAAACAAATTTGACAGTTAAAGGTTGTGAGAAAAATGTCATCTGAGCTTTTTTTGCATATAACTTTTCTGCAGCTGCTCCAATGTCTCCTTCATCACGAATGGCATCTTCAACTATATCTACAGAAACTCCTACTGCATCTCCAACAGCTTTCATAACAAGCTTATCACCTATTCCCTGTTCCTCTTCACTCCAAGATGGGAAAACGCTCCCTAAAGCCATTAAAGTGATCTTCTCTAAATCTTCCTCTTCAACTCTTTTGAAGAAATCCGCTAAAATATCTGTCTTTTCCAATCTTTTTGTAGTGGCTCCTAATGCCTCGTAAACATTAACAAGTTCTTGATATTTCATTTTATAGCTCCCAAATCAATATTTGAATTTGTTGATAAATTTTAAAGAATGAATTAATTAAAAGTCTCCTTTAGCTATTTTAACTGCACAATATTCTCCACACATAGCACACATTTCATCATCATCAAGTTCACATTTGTTTCTATAATGCCTTGGCTTTACATTGTCAAAAGCAAGGTTGAATTGAGCTTCCCAGTCAAAGTTTTTCCTTGCAGTTGCCATTTCCACTTCCTTTTCCCATGCAGTTTCCAATCCTAAGGCAACATCTGCAGCTTGTGCAGCAATCTTGCTTGCAATAACTCCTTCCTTAACATCTTCGAGGGAAGGCAGTGACAAATGTTCTGCAGGTGTTACATAGCATAGGAAATCAGCACCGCTTGAAGCTGCAATAGCTCCTCCAATAGCTGAAGTGATATGATCATAACCAGGTGCCAAATCTGTAACGATTGGACCTAAAACATAAAATGGAGCTCCATGACATAATGTCTTTTGAATTTCCATATTGGACCTGATTTGATTTAATGGAACATGCCCTGGACCTTCAACCATAGTTTGAACTCCTGCTTCCTGAGCCCTTTTGACAAGTGTTCCCAATGTAACCAATTCCTGAATCTGGGAAGTGTCTGTTGCATCAGATAAGCATCCAGGACGAAGCCCATCGCCTAAGGAAAGGGTGATATCATATTCCAAAGCGATTTCCAAAAGATAATCATAATTTGCATATAATGGGTTTTCCTCCCCATTGTGCAAAATCCATGAAGCGAGGAAAGTTCCACCTCTGCTTACGATTCCCATCATCCTTTTGGCTTTTTGAAGCTTTTCAACCAAATCCTGATTTATACCGCAATGAAGTGTCATGAAGTCAACACCATCTTTTGCCTGATGAATGATTGATTCCCATATGTCATCCTCATCCATCTCGATGATCTCATTGCCTTTATTTAATGTGATTACACCTGCTTCATAAATTGGAACTGTACCTATAGGCACATCTACAGAGTTCATTATCTTTTCCCTAAACTCCAATAGCTTTGGACCTGTACTTAAGTCCATTATTGCATCCGCACCGAAATCAACTGCCAACTTTGCCTTTTTCATTTCAAGATCAATGTCTTCTATTTTGCTTGATGATCCTATATTAGCATTGATTTTAGTGCTTAATCCTTTTCCAATACCGCAAGCCTTTGTATCTCTTCTGATATTTTTTGGTATTACAATAGTTCCATTAGCTACTCCTTTCATTATCTTAGCTTCATCTATCTTTTCAAATTCTGCAACAGCCTTTATTTCAGGAGTGATATTACCTTTCTTTGCTTCAGTCATCTGTGTCATTAAAGCACCTTTAGTAAATTAAATCATTTTAAATTTGAATAAATCCAATAGCAATCATTAAAATTAATTAGACTATAACATATTAAGGTATGTAGTTTATTATTTAATTAATTTGTTATAATTAAATGATTTAACTAAAATACGAAATGGAAATTTTTTTAAAAGAATTATGAAAAAAACAATAGTTTTAAATATATTAAACTAAATGAAATTATAAAAAAATCAAGAAAATTTTTACAAGTTTTACTCAACCATATATAAAAAATCATAACTGGATAAATAATGGGAATAAAAATGAACAAATCAATATTAAAATTAAACAAAATAATATAATTAACCATGTTAAATCTAAAAAAATTGAATAAACAATATTTAAATAATTGAAATACTAAATAATTATATAACCACCAAAAGTTGAAAAATTAAATGATTAATTATAATTGACAACGTTGGTTGGAAAATTTTTTAGGAGAATTAAAATGAAAAACTATTTCGACATTAAAGACAAAGTAGCAGTTGTTACTGGTGCTTCCTCAGGATTAGGTTGGCAAATTGCTCAAGCATACGCAAGCCAAGGCGCAAAATTAGCATTATTCGCTAGAAGAGAAGAAAGATTAATTGAAAATGTTAAAGAAATAGAAGAAAAATTCGGAACCGAAGTAATGTACGCTGTTACTGATGTAGGTGACTACGACAGCATTACTGCATCCGTACAAAAAGTAATGGACGCTTACGGCAGAATCGACATTCTCGTAAACGCAGCAGGTATGGGTAACAACAAAATGGTTGTTGACCAATCCAACGAAGAATGGGCAAGACACATTCACATTGACTTAACCGGTGTATACTACATGTGTAAAGCTGTTGGAGAAATCATGATCGAACAAGAATACGGTAAAATCATCAACATCGGTTCTATCCACAGTAGAGTAATCTTCCCAGGTGGAGGTATCAGTGCATACTCCTCAGCAAAAGGTGCAGTAATGAACTTAACCAAAAACTTAGCTGTAGAATGGGCTAAATACAACATTACCGTAAACGCAATCGGTCCTGCAGTATTTGAAACCGAATTAACTGTAGACTCCATTGAAATGGACGGATTCATGGACCTCATTGCAGCATACTGTCCAGCAGGCAGATTAGGTAAACCTGGTGAATTAGACGGACTCGCAATTTACTTAGCATCCGATGCTTCCAGCTTCTGTACCGGTCAATTAATCTGTGTTGACGGTGGATGGACTGCAATATAAGTAATTAAAAATTATTATTTAAATTAAAGGAGAATTGAATTTCTCCTTTTAAAACTTTTTTTAAAAATAGCTATTTTTCAAAATTTTAAATCAGATTAAACTAAATTTAAAACTTTAGGTCTCTTTTTCAAATTCAAGACAAATTAAACAAAAAAGTAGAATATAAAATAAAATTTTATATCCTAAATACTAATTTTACTAATCAGTATAATCTGCATCCAAGATTATATACTACTGATTTTACTAATCACTATAATCCGCATCTAAGATTGCATCAAAGTGATAATCTGGATACAATGCTCTGATTTCCTCTAAAACCTTTTCCTTTACTTCATGACGGTCTGCCTCAAAGTCAATGATCAAATCAAAAGTGACTAGATTTATATCATCATCAAGATAGAATCCATGAACCTGCAATATTTCAGGATATTTTGAAGTTATCTTATTAAGGCTTTCCTTGATCTTTTTGGTTTCTTCGCTATCTTCATTTGATGCATAGATTCCAACAGTAAGTATAATTCCAAATTCATCATAAACTGCATATAATATCTTTCTGGTTAACTTATGAATTTCCTTAGCAGTCAAGTCATCCTTTACTTCAACATGGACAGATCCCATCAATTGGGTTGGACCGTAATTATGCAAAGTCAAGTCGTAAACCCCTAAGACCTCTTCAAAGGAGCCTATAGTATCTTTAAGCTTGTCAGTTATCTCATTGTTAACACGAGTACCTATCATGCTGCTTAAGGTTTCAGAGAGCATTTCAATAGCTGCCTTTATAATTACAAATGCGATTATTGTACCTAAAATACCTTCCAAACTTATATTCCAGAAATAGCTTATGATAGCTGCAACTACTGTAGATAAGGACAATACAGCATCAAACAATGCATCGCTTCCAGATGCAACCAATGACTGTGAATTTATTTCCTTTCCTTTTCCTTTAACATATCTTCCCAAAAGGAATTTTACAACTACCGCAACAGCAATTATGAATATTGAAACAAAGGTATAATCTGCCAAGACAGGATTGAATATCTTTGGAACAGACTCTTCCAAAGCGGTTATTCCTGCAAGCAATACGATAACTGCAATGATTACAGAAGAAAAGTATTCTATTCTACCATAACCATATGGATGGTCTTTATCTGGCGCTCTTCCTGCTAATTTTGTTCCAATGATTGTTATGATTGATGATAAAGCATCAGTTAAGTTATTTACTGCATCCAATGTAATTGCAATACTGTTTACCATAATTCCGATAGTTGCCTTAAATGCAACAAGAACTAAATTCACCAGTATTCCAATGACACTGGTTCTTACTATAATCTTGTCTCTCTCCATAAATATGCCTCAATTAATAAAAAAATAACATTAATTATAATTATATTCCTTAAATAAATAAATCTTATCCTTTAAATCTTCACTCTGCCTATGATTTTACCTTGAAATTTGAATCAAAAGAATACCAAACTTAGATAAGTATTGTCAAAAAATCCGAAAATTCATGGAAAAACAATCAAATAAAATAAAAAAATATGACAATATTATAAAAAATTAATAAAAAAATAATCAAAGACATAAAAATTAAAAACCATTCCCAACAAGAAAACACTAAAAATAGCCAAAATTGTACATTATTCAAATTTTTCAATATCTTTATATATTTTAACAAAGTTAAATATTAACAAGGAAAATTGAGGGGATAAAATGAGAAAAGATTCAGTATTCAATCAGGAAGACAGTTACTTAAACTCTTGGTATAATATAACTAAAGGATTTGGAGAATTCTTTAAGGAAAAAAGTGCAAATTTAAAGATCAATCCTGCGGAAGCAATGTTTTTATCAAAAATCTATTATAAGGACGGAATCAGCCAAAGAGAAATCGCACATAACCTAATCGTTTCCGAAGCTAACATTACAAAAACATTTAAAAAACTAGAGGAAAAGGAATTGGTTTATAAAACTGTCGACAAGGAGAACAATGCTCGCCGTAACTTGCATTTAACTGAAAAAGGAATAAAGACATTTGAAGAATGCATAGACATATTTGGAGAATTCGATGTCATTACCTTTGAAGGATACAGTGCAGAAGAAAAAGGAAGAATGGAAAAGCAATTAAAGAAAATTTCAGACAAATCATTGGAAATCATTAAATAGATTTTCATTCCCCTTAAAACACCATAATTATCATTTTATTAACTTATTAAAACCATATTTATCATTTTATTAACTTATTAAAACATAATTATCATTTTATTAACTTATTAAACATATTTTATTGAACTATTTTTTAATATTTAACTGAAAAAATAAGTGTTTTTAAGAATTATTTTAAAAAAACTAAACTAAAAAAGAATAATTAAAATACTAAAATTAAAAAAAGCTATTTTAAAAAAAAGAAATAAACTAAAAAAATCTAAAAAAAGAATAAATCCTAAAAAATGATTAAAAAATAAAAGAATAAAGAAAAAATTAATAAAATATTTTTATGCTACTTCCACATCTTCAATTTTAGAAGACTTTTCTACTTTTGCAGCTTTTTTACTATTTTCTTCATCCAATTCAATCATTAATGCATCTTCTTCTAATGCACCAGGATCTTTCTCAATACATTCTTTTACTTTTGCAGTGATTGCTCCACCGTCTTCATTATCGATCATATCAACAAGTTCTACTTGTTGTTGGAATCTTTCTACACCTTCCATAGGAATGTTTTCTACAAATGGAATAGCACCGGTAGCACCAGTGATTTTCTTTTTCTCAGGGTCGCAACCATTTTCGTGTAATGCTTGGATACTTTGACCAGTAATGTGACCTTGTACCTCAGCTCCACAAAGAATCAAGAATCTGATGTTTGGGTTTGAAATGATGTTTGCTACAACTTTTTCAATACCTAAGTTTTCAGTCTTGCAAGGTCCAGCGATTGCTGCTCCAGCAGCAGCTGGGATATCTTCATTGTGAGAAGCTAAAGTAGTTACAGCAACAGGACTTTCTGGGTCCCCTACAATGTAGTCTCCACTTACTACAGGCCAATTATCAGCGGTTGGTTTTTTATCTGCCATAATATCTCTCCGTTAATTTTAATCTAAGCTAATTTTTAAATTATTAAAACTATCAAACTAATCCCTATAAATATGAAAATTGATTAATTGATTAAATTAATTTCATATTAAACAAACTACAAATAAATTTATAATTAAATGAGTATTTAAACATTTGCTCATTTTAACTTTAAAAAAAGTAAATTAGACTTTAAGAACTTATATAAATGGCTAAATCTTATTAAAAATAGAAAATAAGCACTTTATAATCTTATTTAGAAAAATAAATAAAAAAATAAGGAAAAATCCGTTAAACAAGACTTATAACAATGATTAAAAATAGGTAAAAATGAGATAAAAATAATGAAAATGAAAAAATTAGAAATTAAAAATTGAAAATAGAAAATAGAAAAGAAAAAAAAGTAAAAAAGAAATGATTCATCAATTAGTTATGAATCAATAAGACATCTTTTTCACATTCTTTAAGTACGTTCTCAGCTACACTTCCAAGAACAAACTTATGAATGCCACTTACACCTGAAGATGCAATGATAATCAAGTCACAATCTTCATCTTCAGCAACTTTATTGATTTGTTCAGATGGGAAACCTGATTTTACCATGGTTCTTACATTAAAACTGTCATCAAAGCAATCTGCCATAGCTTTTACATTATCTTCAGCTTCCTTTACAGATTCCTTATTCATTTTCCTTACATCTTTTTCCCTATGGAAAGCTGTTTTTCTTATCTTAATAGCAACAGAGAGAATAATGATTTCTCCATCTTCTGCTAATACATGTTTAGCTCTTTCAACTTCACGTAAAGAGTGTTCAGATCCATCAGTTGGTAATAAAATTCTTTTATACATAATTCCACACTTAATTTTAAAAATAAAATTTCAATTTAAAAAATATTTTTCCTAATGATATATTTGATTTAACTTATATAAGTATATTATTAGTTCATTCGATAATACATTAACAAAGTTAAGAAGAATATTTATCTTTGATTTAAATACTTATGAGTTTGAACAGATAATTTGATATTTTCTAAACGAGGGAAGTTTTCCCTAATCAAATCAGCCATTTGATCATCTTTGCTGAATTCCCCTTGCAGCCAGATAGTCTTGTTATAGCCATACTTATCCTTTATGGAAATTACTTCATCTATATCCTCTTGAGAAGTGATTACAAACTTAAAAAAGACATTTTCATATTTATAATAATTTTCAAAGATTTTCTCCTTATCTTCCTTTGGACTGACCACATATTCCATTTCAGGAAGATATTCAAAAATGGAACCGTTTGTCTCAAGCTGAATCTTAATGTCTTCAGGAAGCTCTTTAATCAAACGCTTTATCTCTTCCATCTGCAAAGTAGGTTCTCCACCGGTTATAACCAATAATTTTATATTATTGAACTCCATTTGAGTAATTAGAATCTCTGCAACATCATCAACAGAGAGCATTTCATATGTTGAAATGTCAGTATCACACCATTCACAGTTCAAATTACAACCATATAATCTTAAAAAGGTTGCAGGAGTTCCTATGTAAGGACCTTCACCTTGAAATGATGTGAATATTTCACTAACCTTAATTTTAATCACCTACTTTAAAAAACTCAACAATTTAACAAACAATAAACTTAAAATAATATCTAGTTAATTATTCCATAGGTTCGTAAGTTACACCAGTCTCTGGAGTTTCATAAACTCCAACACTCACCAAACATTCGATTTTAGGTTTTAATCCATCATAGAAGAACTTGCTCATTTCTTCCATTGTAGGATCTTCTGAGCCCATGAATTCATTTAAGTTCAAATGGTCAACACCAATGAATTCATTGAAAATCGCTTCAATGTCATAGGTGTCCATAATCATATTTCTATAGTCTAAATCCTTATATGGTGCCTTTAAGGTTAAGATAATCCTATATTGGTGTCCATGCCATTGAGTACATTTCCCACCTTGATTCTTTAATTTGTGACAACCATAAATTCTATGTTCTGATACTAATGTTAACATAAATATAACCTCCGCAACTAATAAAAATTTCCAATCAATTTGATTTTATTTGTTTTATTGATTTAATAATTCAATTAATCCATTCCTAATTCCTTTTTAGCTTCTTCAATAGCTTTTATTCTTGATTTGCAACTGAAGCATTCTCCACAAGGAGTTCCATCATTGTTTACATAACAGCTCCAAGTCTTTTCTATTGGCACTCCCAATTTCAAAGCAAGCTTTACAACATCCTTTTTGTCTGTATCAATAAATGGAGCGCAAACAGGAATGTATTCATAGTTATTGACTTTGTTTAACTCATTGATCTTCTCCAAGAACTCTGGAGTTGTGTCTGGATAATCACCGACATCTGCCTTTATTGCACCGTAATAGACCTCTTCCATATCATTGCTTATTGCAAAGGCAGTTGCAAGTTCCAGCAATATTGTATTTCTGCTTGGAACAACTGTGCTTGCTGGCTCTTCAACATTGTCATTATCCTTATCAGTCAAGCTGCTACTGAGCAAATCCACAATGTTCTGGATATCAAATACAAAATGAGGAACATCATTCATCTTACAGATTTCTGCTGCCCTTTCAATTTCAATAGCCGCCTTCTGACCATAATTGAAACTGAGTGCAGTGACATTGTTTCCTTCATTCAATAATTTGTATAATAAAGTAGAGGAGTCCAATCCTCCAGATAATATTAAAACTACATCTTTTGACATTTAAATCTCCATGAATAAAATTAATAAATATATAATAGTATATATCTGTTTTACAATACATTTAAAATTAATTATTAAAATGGTAAAAATAATTAAATTAAATAAAAATATTAAAATAATTAAAAAAAGAATAAAAAAGGATTTAAGGAAAAATTAAAAAAAGAAAAATATTTAATTTCATTTAAGAAGAATTTTTAAATTAAAGGTTCAGGATGTCTTGAATTTCCTGTTTTCTTTTTAGGTCCTCCAATCTTATCTAATCTTAAGTTAACAAATTCTTTTCCTTTTTCACTTGCTGCAAAAATTGGAATGGAAGTTCCAACAGAGCATAAGGCCCTTTCTGCACCAACTTCTCTAATAGGTTTGGAAGCGCACCCGGTAACTACATCATAGAGGTCAAAGACGAGCTCAGCTTCTTCTTCGGATAATCCAGTTGAATGAACTCCAAAGAGATAAACATTTACATCATCGTATTCCTTTTCCAATTCCCTAAGAATTACCCCATCTTCAGGATAACAAAGGGTAACTGCTATATTCCTATATCCATTTTCAATAGCTAATCTAAAACCTTCCACTTGATCTATAGAAGCCTTTTCCTCATCAAGAACATGATTTGGAAGGAATTGCTCTATAAGTTCTGGTATTGGGCTGGTTTCAACAAGTCCTGAAACCCTTCCTCCAACTCCTTGAGCCAATTCGCTTTCAGTAACAAGTACAGTCCCACAGCCTTCACAGACCATCACTACACAGTCAATGATATTTTCATCAAGCAAAGTGGACAATATTTCAGAAATTCCAAAGGATAAGAAGTCCTTAAGTCTTAATACCCTATCCTTGGTACACATTCCGAAGTCATCTATTCTGAATTCTATGTTTTTCTTGATTTCTTCTTCAGTTAATTTTTCAATTCCTCTATGCTTATGAAACAAAGGACAGTATTCAATCTTAGGTTCTTCTACATCAACGACTTTTCCATCTTGAACAGTCACTCTAGCTTTTCCTAAAGCTTCAATTACATGCTTATCCATATTAATCCCTAATTCAAATTAATTAACAATTGTTAAGATTATAACTTTATACTTAATTTATTTCTTATTTAATAAATATGTTTTCAATGAATAAAAACTTAATGAAGATAAGAAAAGTCTATAAAATAATAATGGAAATTGTCGAAAAAGAAAAAGGAATGAGAAAGAGGAATTAAAAAAAGAAAAACAGAGGAAATGGATTAAAGATAGATAAAAGGTAAAACTCTATTCTTTAATCCATTGCATATATTATAGGTGTTTTTAGTGTTTTAAGTTGATTTATAGTGTGTTTTATGTTTTGATTTTTATATTTTGATTTTGTGTTTTATGTGTGTTTTATTTTGATTTGAGCGATTAAATATGATTAATTAAGGAGGAAAAAAGTGATGAGGAATTAATCCAATTAGTAATATTGAATCAATTCTTCTTCATCACTTACGGTTTTTGGCTTCACTTTATCCATAGCTTCATCGAAGAATTTAGCTGAGACCTCGTTTGCTTCAATGTTTTCTCTTAAGGCGAGCATTGCAGCTTCACGGCATACAGCTTCAATGTCTGCCCCAACATATCCTTCGGTGTTTTTAGCCAATTTCTTAAGCTTGACATCTTTTGCAAGAGGCATGTCTTTAGTGTGGACTTTGAAAATCGCAAGTCTTGCATCTTCATTTGGAGCATCTACCTTAATGTGTCTGTCAAATCTTCCAGGCCTCATTAATCCTGGATCAATGATATCAGGCCTGTTGGTTGCTGCAATGATTGCAACATCCTCCAATTCTTCAAGACCGTCAATTTCAGTTAACAATTGATTTACAACACGTTTGGTTACTCCAGAGTCACCAGCTTCAGCACCTCTTGAACTTGCAATTGAATCGATTTCATCAAAGAATATTACAGTAGGTGCAGTTTGTCTTGCTTTTCTAAAGACTTCCCTTACACCTTTCTCAGATTCACCAACCCATTTGGACAAGAGTTCAGGTCCTTTGATTGCAATGAAGTTAGCTTCACTCTCATTAGCAACAGCTTTTGCAAGCATGGTTTTTCCAGTTCCTGGAATACCATAAAGCAAGGTTCCTTTTGGTGGTCTGACACCAAATTCCTTGAATTTGTCTGGGTATTTCAAAGGCCATTCAACAGCTTCCTTTAACTCCTGTTTAGCTTCATCCAATCCACCGACATCATCCCAAGTGACATTTGGAACTTGCACAAGAACTTCCCTAAGTGCAGATGGTTGGATCTCTCTAAGTGCAGACTTGAAGTCATCCTTATTTACTACGAGCTTTTCAAGCACTTCTGGAGGAATTTCATCATCAGCACCTAAATCTGGAATGATTCTCCTTACAACTCTCATAGCTGCTTCCTTAGCCAATGCTTCAAGGTCAGCACCTACAAATCCATGAGTTGTATCTGCCAAGTCATCCAAGTCAACATCATCTGCAAGAGGCATTCCTCTTGTATGGATTTCCATAATCTCTTTACGTTCATCTTTATCAGGAACACCGATTTCAATTTCACGGTCAAACCTACCAGGTCTTCTAAGTGCACCGTCAAGGGAATCAGGTCTATTTGTTGCACCAATTACAACCACTTGACCTCTGGAATTAAGTCCATCCATCAAGGTCAATAGCTGTGCAACAGTTCTTCTTTCCACTTCACCTTGAGTTTCTTCACGTTTAGGTGCAATAGCATCCAATTCATCAATAAAGATGATTGATGGAGCATTTTCTTCAGCTTCTTCAAAGAATTCCCTTAGGTTTTCTTCAGATCCACCAACATATTTGCTCATGATTTCAGGACCGTTGATTACAATGAAGTGAGCATCACTTTCGTTTGCTACAGCTTTTGCAAGCAAGGTCTTACCGGTACCTGGAGGCCCATGCATCAATACTCCTTTTGGAGGAGCGATACCTAACTTTTCAAATAATTCAGGTTTCTTAAGAGGAATTTCAATCATTTCCCTGACTTTTTTAACTTCCTCTTTCAAACCACCGATATCATCGTAACTGATATCTACAAGGTTGGTGACACCTTCCAATTTGGAAACGTCCACAGGTTCTTCATTTACTTCAACCTTAGTGTTCGGTCCAACTTTGACAACACCTCCAGGGCTTGTGCTGACAACAGCCAACTTGATTTGACTCATTGCACCGATTCCTGGAACGTTCATTAAATCATCAAAGATATCATCAAAGAAGCCACCGCTTACAGATTTTCTTTGAGGTGTTTTGATTCCAGTATTGATCAAGTCTCCTTGAACCATCACTTGGTTTCTGAATGCTCTGTTAAAGTCACCACCAAGCCTGATTCTTGCATCAATAGGAGCTAACACTACTTTTTTAGCTTCCTTGGCTTCTGCTCTTTTAATGGTAACTTCCTCACCAATTGAAGCACCGGAATTCTTACGGGTAGTACCGTCTATTCTTATAATAGACTCCATATCAGATTGAGAAGCAACTGCAATAGCTGCGGTATGTTTGGATCCGATAATTTCTATCAAATCCCCATCTTTTAGGCCGAGTTTAAACATGGATTCCATATCCAGTTTAGCTATATTCTTACCAACATCCTTTT
This sequence comes from Methanobrevibacter sp., assembly GCF_017432245.1. Classification (GTDB taxonomy): domain Archaea; phylum Methanobacteriota; class Methanobacteria; order Methanobacteriales; family Methanobacteriaceae; genus Methanobrevibacter. The sequence continues at coordinate 5,460 of NZ_JAFRJO010000007.1, read as the reverse complement.
GGGATAATGTTTCTGCAACTTTGATTTTAAGTTCTACATCAGCCATAATCTTCAACTCCTTTTATTTTTTTCTGAATAGTAATGAATAGATAAATATGATAATTAGCTAATGGATCTTTAACTAAGATTTGCTTAGCTAATTTTATTAGTTACAATAATAAAAGACCATTAATAATCATTGATGGCACAGAAATATCAATTGTTTAGAATTAATTTCAAAATTATTTATTTAATGCTTGAATCTAATCAATAATCCAAATAAAGGATTGGTCAAATACAAACAAATGAAATTTTAAAAACTTCAACAAATACATTAAAATTAAACTAAAGATTTAAAGACCATCAATTTATTTAAATAACCAAATAAATACAAATTAATCATCAATAAATAATTAAAAGAATTAATTCTCGTTAAATTCCAATAATTCAATTATTCAATCGTTTTAATCACAATAACTTGATTTAATTAACCAAATAAAGAATTAAAAGAATTTATTAAAAATTTATCAACAATTATTAATGTAAATCTTTTAGTTAGTTTTTGTAACTAAATAATACTTGCACTTCATAGTATATAAAGGTTTCGATTTTATTAACAAAAAGTTATTTTAATCTAAAAATTGTTAAAATTATTATAATTTGTTTAAAATAGTTAAAATAATTAAAATAGTTATTAAACTCAATATTATATCAAAATATAGAGAAATATTGATTTAAAATTAAAATAAATTGATTTAATTAAAAATAAATTTAAGTTATTTAAGTATAAAAAATTAAAGAAAATGAAATATCATTTGAATATGTTGAAACAAACCAGGATTTCATATAAAAATAGTATAAAAATAATTAAAAAATTATTAAAAAAATAATTAAAATATAGTTAAAAAATAATTAAAAAAATAAGAAAAGTTATCACAATAAGTGATAACATTTTATAATATGGTTGCAACCAAATAATACAAAATTGCAGTTACAGAAGGTACGGTAAGGTTATCAATACCACCGTAACTGATAGCTTCAGCAATAGTTGCAATTGCAGAAATAATCAAAATATACCAGAAATTAAGCTCTGGAAGGGTGTATCCCATTGCAGTGTAGAAAACCCATACAAATACAGAAAGAACTGCAGTTACAGAAAGCATTGCAAGGGAACCTGCAACTGTCTTTTCCCCTTCGAATATACGATATTTGATTCTTCCCCATTTTCCACCGACAAGAGCTGCAAATCCATCACCATATACTAAAGGAACAATAGCTAATGCTACAATCCAAAGCAAATTAGGATCTATTAAAATTGGGAATATCAAAAGCAATACAGACCAAATACCTGCATAGAAGAACAATCCCAATGCATGACCGGATTCAGTTACGCTGTTGTGAATTGTAATTGGGGAATACTCTGTCAAGAAGAACAGAGCAATTGTAATAGGCAATGTGATAAACCAAAGCAAGATTGAAGGGTCTGAGAAAAATGGCATGGCAAATATCATATTACCCACCATGATATGAACAAACTTACGGGAAACCTCCGGCCTGCTCTTTAATACCTTTTCTGCCAATAGGAATATGACAACTACATAAAGATAAACAATAATCAATGCAATTATATCGCTAAATAACATAATATCTCTCTTAAACAAAATTAATCATAAAACACAATAATATAACAGTTATAAAAATAATAAATATTAAATCAATTAAGGAATTGATATGATAAAAAAAATAATATTATAGATAACTTATCTGTCATCTATAATATTGTGAGTTCTATCATCATCATATTCCCCGTATTCACAACCGGCATTTTCTATTTTGATATGGTCAATTAAGGTTCCATCCTTTTTCATCAATTTGATTTCACCGTAACCGCTTCCACCATTCCAAAGACGGGTGTGAAGTTTTTTACCGGTAGGAGCTTCATAATTGAAAAGCATCATTTCATCACGTTTGCAGTATAGTTTCAATTCAAGCTTGCTGTTCCAGTTACTGCAGTTGATGTACCATTCGTTATCCACTTCTCCTTCCTTGAATCCGAAATCGACTCTTACATTATTCCAGAATCTTGCAAAGTTGTATTCATACATTTTTCCTTCATAATAGAAACCTATCAATAGCTTACGAGGAAGGGAAATACCGAATGCCTTAGGTTTTCCACCACCAGCTTCAAAAGCAGAGTTGTTAAGTTTTTTGCCTGTGATTAAGCTTGTTAAATTACAGGAGGATATCCATAACCAAGGGCTTGTGAAGTCTCCACCCCAGTTCTTATCGGCATATCCAAAGGATTTTTCAGGAATTACTTCATACTCAACACCATCCAATTCAACGGTTCCACTGTATTGAGTCTTGATTCCTTCAGCGTGCCAAAACATTTCAAAAGCGTTTATCTTTCTAAAGAAACTGTTAGCACCATAACCTACATTAAAAGTAATTTGCTTGTCAATATCCAAATCCCATTTCATTTCCCCTGCATCAGACATGTATTCAGGATGGTCACGTGCTTCATCTTCAGTGACTTTACAGTAACCTGTCATATGAGTTTCAGTCAAACTGTATTCTCCAATCTTGATGTCTAATTTATCATCCGGACATTCAAAGTCTTTCATGGAATAGAAATTGTGAATCTGTTTAGGATCTTTTCCATATGCTCCGACTTTTAACATACAGTAAGATGGTCTTTTTCCTGCTTCAATGTTTTTAGGGTCTTGACCTAATGTAGGTTCATCTTCAGCCAAATCAGGGTTACAAACGAAGTATTCTATAAAGAATGGTCTTGGTTCCCCCGTTTCCTTATTGTAAGCAGTAAAAGAATGCCACCACCAGTCATAACCTTGCTTAGCAAGGGGACCTTTCAACATAAAATGGTCTCTTTTCAAATCACTTTTGTTCATTCAAAATCCTCCAAAAGAAAAAAATCATATTATTTGATAATTTAATTATTATAAAATCAACAAATTAATTAAATAAATTTGACAAGTTAATCGCCAAATGATTGAATAATTAAATAATCTACTAATATATCCTATATTTTAATTTATATTATCTTTATAATAAATATTTTATTATTTAAATATGGGAAAATTGAAAAATTGATTAAAAAAAGAGAATTGAAAATAGAATTAAAAAGAGAATTGAAAAATAGAATTAAAAAAAGAGAATAAAAAAGTAGAATAAAAAAGTAGAATTGAAAATAGAATTAAAAAATAGCTAAAAAAGGTAATGATTTTGATCATTCAAAATCATCATCATAATCAAATATGCCAAAGTCCATGCCTTTTGAAGAGCTTTGGTCGATAAGGTGTGCAATGAATTCCTCAAATGAAACTTCCACATCTTCACTTAAGATGTCTGCTTCATCTGGAAATGTTTCTGGATTTAAAGTGAAACTGAGTTCTTCTTGATTTTGAGTGATAATCCTTATAAAATCCTCTACAGAAATCTCACGGGACTCTCCAGGTTTCATATCAAAGAGCTCTAAAATTGGATTTTCATCATTGATTCCAAATTCAATCTCATTCGGAACTTCAACAATATCCCCCTCCAATACTGGTCCATTGAAAACCTTTTCCAAATCAGCATCATCAATCACATCAAAGCTTTGGTTCTCAATGAATGGATTTTCAAATCTGAGATTGACTTCATCATCCCCAGACAAGTCCAAATGAACTTCCTCATCTTCAAAAGCACCAATCTGTTCATAGAAATGTTGGAACAAAACCATTTCCACTTCATCAACAATGCTTGAAACGTTCTTGACATCTCTCCAGTTTTGAGAGTTAATTACAAATGCACAGAAGTCATCAATAGCTGAAATGACAGACTTATATCTGTTTAAGTCTTTTTCAGATAATCTGTTGCATTCAATTAAAGTATTTATTCTAGCTGTTTCATTTACCAATCTCTTAATCCAAATCAATTGCACTAAACCAAAATCATTCATTAAAACACCTCATAGATGAAAATTCATTCGACAACAAAATACGTTAAATAAAATTAGCCCACCCAATTATAAAATAAGCCCCCTTAAGCTTATTGAATAATATCCCAACCAAATTATCCCAACAAATCATCATGGCTAAAAAATGCAAACAAAATACAAAGGCACAACAATGAGTTGATATTATGAACAAACGAAATATAGGAGTGATTTAATATGATGAAATTCTACTATGATGATTTATTGGTGTAATCAACCACGACCATAGATTCATACCCCTTCATTGAATCTATAATCTATTCAAACATGAAAACGCATTCATTTTAACATGATTGAAAATTTTAGATTAAGTGGTTGATGGTAACAAGTATATAAACTTGGTTGCATATAAAAGTTTTGAATTTATAAAAAAATTAAATTAAATATAAAAAATAGTGGAAAGAGAATAGAAATAAAAAAATAGATTAAATAAAATAGATTAAATAAAATAGAAAAGTAAAAAAATAAATTAAAAATTATTAAAAGTTTAATTACATGTGCGCATCATCTAAAACGTGATGACACTCACAATCGCACTCTTTTGATAAGTCCTTAATTGTATCAAACAATAAGTTGATCAATTCCCCTTTCTTTTGAGCCATAATGTCAAGAACTTCTTTTGTATCTAATTTAGTAGGGGAAATAGAAGTGGAATAATTGGAAACAACCGCTATAGGAGCATAACACATTTCCTTTTCCCTTGCAAGAACCGCTTCAGGCAAGGTGGTCATGCCAACAATTGCTCCCCCTAATATGCTAAACATCTTAATTTCAGCAGGAGTTTCAAATCTTGGACCTTCAGTACAGACAATGGTTCCTCCATCAACCACATTTCCATCAACACAGCCTGAATTAGATAAAATAGCTCCTCTCAACCTATTGCAAAAAGGTTCAGTCATGTCAATATGTATAACCTCATTGTCATAGAAAGTTCTATCCCTATTTACAGTGAAATCCAAAAAGTCATCTGGAAGAACAATTGATCCAGGGCCAATGTCCAAATCAAGTGAGCCTACAGCATTTGTAGCCATGATTTGAGTGACACCTATCTCCTTCAGCGCCATAATGTTTGCCTTAAAATTGATTTTATGTGGAGGACAAGTGTGACCTGCAGAGTGTCTTGGCAAGAAAGCAACTGTCTTATCCCCAATGCTTAAAAGGGAAACCTCAACAGAACCGTATTCTGTATCAACAGTCTTTTTTTCTATAGAATCAGCCAATTCACTTATTTCTTCTACTCCGCTACCACCAATAATTCCAATCATATGATAACCTCAATACCAGAGCCAACTTATCCTTTTGTAACTGCTAAAGGAACAACTTTTGCAACTAATTTAGCGATTCCTGCATCGTGAGATGTTTTGACAACTGAATCAACATTCTTGTAAGCACCAGGTGCCTCTTCAGCTAAAACAGGAGCGGAATTTGCTTTTACATGAATTCCTTTTGCATTCAATTCCTTCTCGATTCCATCTGCAGTGAATTGT
>NZ_JAFRJO010000090.1 GCF_017432245.1 Methanobrevibacter sp. | reverse complement strand
TTCACCAACAGTATCTGCCATATTAGTATCTGCAGACAAACCTAACTCAACAAAATCGACCTTTTTCTCATAACAATCATAAATACTATCAAAAGACTTATACATCCCCGTCCAGGGAGTAAAAGCATGTGCCGGACCTATTAAACAGTCATACTGGCGAACCAGCTCCAAGATTTCAACACCGTTTAACTGGGTTTTAGGCCTGCCATCGACATTCTTGTTTTTAGAAGGCAATTTCTGAGATAATTCCCTTGCAATATCAATGTCGGGAATGATGATTAAATGATGGATTTTATTTTTACCTTCAATTTCTGTTGTTATGACAAAATCCATATCCTCCATCGAATAAATTCCATCACCAGAATAAGTTGTACCTTCCTCAATAATATCCAGCCATTTGGGATGAAGTCCATCACCAGTTCCTAAAAGCCCTAAACCTTTTAATTTTGATTTGGGTGCAATATTTTTAATTAACATGTCCTTGGATGATGCCATTGAAAAGCAACTAGGAATATGAAAATCTGCATTAACCAACATGATTAATAGATATTTATAGTCACTTAGCATAGAATTGGCAGGTATTTTTTAATGAAATTTTCTGTTAATGTTGATCCAAGGCATTTTTCATTAAATACTTCAAATCCTTCTTTTGTTAATTCAGACTTAGAATTTATGGGAATTGCTCTAAAATGATCTTTTAAAATGTTCCAAACTTTTTCAACAGGATTTAACCATGGAGCATACTTAGGCATAGGTACAAAAAGAATATTTAACTTTTCGGCAATATTTTGGACAAATTCACTTGTATGAGCTGGAGCACTATCTAAAAATATCACTAACCTATCATTTTTTAACTGCTGTTCGAGATTTAATTCTTCAATTAATTGATAAACATGTTCTTTTTGTATATCTTTTCGTTTATCTTTATTTTCTGTTGATTCTCTTTTGCAGTGTTTATTTAATTTTCTTGCAAGAACCATACTTTTATCTTTTATATTATTTTCAATTGATCTTAATAGTTTTTCTAAGAATTCAGGATTATCTTCTTTTTCTTCCAATTTTTTAGTTATTTGTTTTTTTGATAATGTATATCGCCCTATGGCATTATTTAATAATTTAGTATCTTCTTTTGAATCAGAATAAACACTTCTCATTTTAAATAATGCTTTCCCAAATTCAAATTCATCTAAATTTTTCACAGCAAATAATGTTGATTCTACATTTAATCCTAAAACTCCTAAGAAATTTCTTTTGAATGAAAAAGCAGTTATTTCTTTTTCATTGGAAGTTCCTTCTTCATAAATTGTTTTTCGTGTTTCAAAATCAGTTTTTGAGGTTGATTCGTCAATAATCACAATTTTATCAGTGGGTTTTAACCTTGCCAAATCAATATTTTTTTTAGAACATCCTCAGGATTTTCATCTGCTTCCCTATATTTTGGGCGAGGAGAACCATAATTAAAACCTAAACTCCTTACAATTTCGCCTACATAACCTAAAGAGAATTTAATACCAAAATCATCTTCCAATATTTTCTTAGCGCCAGTCATTGTGAGATTTTTAGATTCTCTTAAGCGCTTTTGAAATGCAACTCTCATTTCAGGAGTTAATTTTGATTTTTTTCCTCCACTGAAATCAGGTTCTAATCCTTCTAAACCTTCTTCTTCGCAAAGGTGCGCCCACCTATTAATTGATCTATAACTTACTCCTAAGATATTTGCTACATCATTGTGATTGAAATCTTCCTCAATTAACCTCATAGCAATTAATCTTTGATAATATCTGGGAGATACGTTGCATTCTTTGATTTTATCATGCAATTCTTCAGGTTCCATTTTATTAAAAATATTAATTTTACTTTTCTTTGGCATGATAATATATTTGTCAGAACTAGTATATAAAAGACATGACAATTCTATGCTAAGTAACTATATTCCGTTTTTTCCAATTGCCATGTCCCCTTTTTGGGAAGACCTAACCAGAATAAAGCCTATGTATTCATTGTTGACAATTTCAGAAATCAGCTGCGGAAACATCTCGTTGATTTCCTCATATGTCAGTCTATGGTGCCATTGGGTCAGATAAATCATTGCAAGATTTCCGGATGCAAGAACAATAACTCAGATTCATTCAACTCTATTTCATCATCGTCCTTGTTTCGATATTTAAGGAATTTGAACTTATCAGAAAACGGAACATAAACGTCTGCAAATGGATCTTCGTGTGAAGACAAGTTAGCATACAACTTATCGTCAAGGGGCAGTAATGATTTGACAAAATCTTCAAATGATTCGCCATATCTCTGTTTGAATGTTGCTCCATTGGTCTGGCCGTGGTCTGATTGTATCACGAATTGGTATTGTCTTGGAGAATATTTGTTTCCACCAAGAAGACGTTTTATCTGCTTGTCCATTCCCTTTAGGGCAAACCATACATCTTCATCTCTGACTCCGGAATGGTGGGCAATTTCATCGTAACCAAGATATGTGGAATATGCAACG
>NZ_JAFRJO010000089.1 GCF_017432245.1 Methanobrevibacter sp. | reverse complement strand
TTTATATTACAAATAAATTAAAATTTGATAAATAAATTAAAATTTGATAAATAAATTAAAATTTGATAAATAAATTAAAATTTAATAAATAACTTAAAATTTGATAAATAAATTAAAATTGCATAATATATAACATTTTAAAAATGATAAAAATATTAAAAATATAATAAAAAAATTAAAATAAAAAAAAGAATTGAAAATTGATATAAAAAATAAAATTGATTAAAAATAAGAAAGAAACTATTTAAAAATTAAAGAAAAAATAAGAATTTTAAATAAAATCAGTAAGGAGATCCATTTTCTTTAATATTATCCCTTATTTTTTTATGTTGGTCTTTAGAGAGTCCATCTTTTTGAGCAGAGCTTCTTAAATCTTCTATAATTTTATTTGTTGGAGTTAAAACCGGACAATTCTCAGTGCACATACCACATAACGTACACATATACAATCCAGAATCAACTGATCCCTTGTTATCCTTAAGGTATTTGCTCAATGCAACACCACGTCCACCTAAATAGCTGTGATAACCGAATTCATTTCCTACAACATTATAGACAGGGCAATTGACAACGCAATTTCCACAGCCAATGCACCAAAGACATTCCTTAATGGCATCCTTTCTACCGTTATCAAGTAAAATGACTGCTACTTTTTCTGCTCCATACATATTTTTAAGAAGCTTTTTCTCAATGTCCGCTGTTTTGGAAGGCCCCGCTACAATATTGATATATGAGGTCAAAGGCTTTCCAGTTGCAAAAGCTGTTTCAAGCTTGCCTATTGAAACGCAATCCTCAAGCAATGGAACAAGTTTATCAATTCCTGCAACAATTATATGAAGCTTTTTGCTTTGAACCAAACTGATGTTTCCTTCATTGTGAACCATTAAAAAAGCTCCGTCTTCAGCAGCAATGGAATTGGTACCGCTAATTCCAATGAAAGACTTTTCGATAAGGCCTAAAACATCCGCTTTAACTGCTTCCATAATTGGTCTTGGTTCTGCAGGCAAATCCAAATTCATAGCCTCATTAACAATCTCTGCAATGTCATGAACAGTCAAATGGGAAGCAGGGCCGGTAGGATGAACAGGACTATTATCCTCTTTTTTCAATTGCAGAATACGGTCTCCCAAATCAGTTTCGACAATAATCATGCCTTGCTCTTCTAAAAATTGAGATGCATCAATCTCACGTAGAGTATTGGATTTGGATTTAGCAATATAAACCTCATTTTTGTCAATATTGCTATTTTCGATTTCCTCATTTATCAAATCAAGCAATATTTTTCTTGCCTCTTCATCATCATTTGCATAAAAGCAATCAATATCATTTTCCTTTAAGCTCTTCATTGCAATAGTGAGTAACTCTTCATTATTGTCTATTGCATCCTTTCTAATATCTATAACCCTTTTTTGTAGAGCTTGTATTTTTGGAGATTTCACAAGGGGTTCTATCCTATCCTTTAGATTATTGAATACCTTTCTCATTGATTCAATTTCCTCATCTTTCATTGGATTTCCCCCTCTTTGGAATCAGAAAGACTTGTGATTTCTTTATCATTTGATGAATCCAAATGCTTTAAAACAAATTCAGATAGGTCTAAAATTTCCAGATCATCAGAATTTTGACTTAAATTCAATTTGCAGAATGGGCATGCACTTACCACTAAATCAGCATCGGTTTCCTTTGCTTCTTGAATTCTCAAATCAGCAATGGAATTGGATAAGTCACCATAAGCGGATTTCACTCCACCACCAGATCCACAACATCGTGCATTTTCCCTATTGTTTTCCATTTCAACCAAATTAGAAATGGAATTGATTACATTACGAGGAGCCTCATATTCTCCAGCATGTCTTCCTAAATGGCATGAATCATGATAGGTGACCTTTAAGTCCTTATTGCCTTTAAGATTGATTTTATTCTCCTTAATCAATTGTTCCAACAATTGAGAAATGTGAATGACATTTAAGTCAACACCAAGGTAATTCTTATAATCTTCCTTTAATGTCTTATAGCAACCTGCACATGAAGTTAGAATGATTTTTCCTTCCAAATCATCTAAATTTCCTTTCATCTGCTCAATTGCATCATCTACAAAACCAGTTCTCAAGAGTACAGATCCACAGCATTTTTCATCATCTAAAGTTTCATAATTGATTTTAGCTATTTTTAATATTCTTTCAGTAGCTTTGCTGATGGAATTCAATTTTTCACGTGCTGTGCATCCTCTGAAATATAATAACATAATATAACCTTACTTAAATCATAATATTAGAAATTCTTTTAATTGTTTAAGTAATGAATAAAAAAAATTTAAAAAAGGAATTATTCCTCTTCATTATCAATATCTTCTAATTTTATTTCATTTCTTATAGCTAATTCCCTAACTAGCTCAGTTGTATTCCTGTTTAACTCATCAATTTTAATATATAGTCTAAATATTGCATAAACAAGAAGTGCATATCCTAAAACAAGCAGTAAATCCAAACCTCTACCAAAACCAAAGAATCCTGCAAGAGGGTCACTGAATCTAGGAGCAAAAGCAAAGAAGTTAACCACTATACAGACTAGAATCCACAGTACAAATGTGGCTGGAGTGATTTTCTTAACTCTCAATCTCCTATAGAAGAATATAATGACTATTATAGTTGCAATGATTAATAAAATTTGATATGTACGAAATGGACCTATAATAATAACACTTCCTCTTAAATGACTTCTAAATAATTTTTTTAAAAAATACTTTCAAATCTAATTATATTCTGAATAAATCAATTACCATCTTAGTTAAGATCCTTAAGCCGACTATTGCATCAGTTCCCTTGTTTTGGGTTTCTGGAGTATAGATTGTAGTAATTGTAACTTCTGCTAATTTTAAATTCTTATCACTTATTTCCTTAATGAATTCAGAGGATACACCATATCCTCTTGAAACGATGTTTATAACATCTGCTGCATGTGCTGTAAATGCTCTAAGACCAGATTGTGAATCCTTAACATTTCTTCCATAAAATATGAGAGTTAAAGCATTCATAATGTAATTTGCAAAGCTTTTACTTAGAGGCATGTCTTCAAAAGGCCTTGCTCCAATTACAACATCTGCTTCTCCATCAACTAAAGGCCTACAAACTTTAGGGATATCCTTTATTTCATGCTGTCCATCAGCATCAAATGTTACGATGTATTTAGCGCCTTTTTTAAGTGCAAGAACCATTCCAGTCTTTAATGCAGCTCCCAAACCTCTGTTGATTACATGAGAAACTACAAATATCTGATTAGGGTATTTCCTTTTTGATTCAATGGCAAATTCAAGGGTCTTATCTTTAGAACCGTCATTTACCAATATCACTTTATACCCTTTTTCAGCTATTCCCTCAATGATTTGAGAAACTGTTTTCTCTTCGTTGAATGCTGGAACGACTAAATAAACATCTTTAGTGATTTCTGAATTTACATCTGACATATTATCTTTGAAATTTTTTTAACTATAAAGGGCCTGCATCCTCTTTACCTTCTCTCATTCCTTTTCCTGCTTCTTTTCTCATTTGTTTAGGATGGAACATCATCTTAATAAGATTCTGAGCATGTTCACGAGCCCTATTGTCTGCTAATTTTTTGAGCTCCTTAGGGTCTTCCTCTTCATCTTCATGAACAAAGACTTCCAAAATATGAGTGTTGGTCATGAGTTGAGCGCGAATCAAACCTGTTGATGCCTCATGAGCACACATCTTATCCTTTTCCATAGGTCCAGGCATTCCCAATGCCATGACAATCTCACAGTCTTCCTCTTCGATAAGCTTTTTGCTTGCCACTGGAAGATCCTTTACACCTGGAACAGTAACGCGAATAATCTTTAAGTCTGAAGCGTTCTTCTTTAATTCATCAATAGCTGCAGCACCCATATCATAACGAGCGAATGTAGTATCTGCAATTCCTATTCTCATTTTATTCACCAATTAAACATTATTAAAAGTATTTAATTATTTTATAATAATTAATCCTTATTCTTGATACATTATTAATATGTATTTAATTATATATAAAGTAAATCAAATATTTGAAAATCATAAAAATAAAATTACAAATTAAATCCTATTTTGAATTGAATTGATCTTGCCTAAAATCATATTGTCTTTTGTTAAGTCATATAAGATTCTATAGAAATACAATGCCCCACTATAATGCTTCCTATTTTCCAAATCAACACAAATGATCTTTAATGTGTCTAAAATAAAAGGATTTACACCTATTTGAATACTTTTTGATTCTATTATCCTTTCCGCATCTTTTCTATCCATTTCAGTATTGATTCCTCGTGATTTTATATATTCAAGTTCCCTAAATGCCTGCTTGTTGAAATCAAAATTCAGACTGAAATCATAGAATACAGCTGCAATGTCCAATTGATTTTCCTCAACATAAAAGAAACCGAAATTCCTATATGCCCTTGCAATATCCTCATTTTTGTATGCAAACTTCAATGCATCAACATTATATAAGAAAAATCTGTTGTAGGTTCGTGTCTTCGATTTGTAAATGTCTGCAAGGGAAAGAATGGTTTTTGAGGATACGGGATTGATTCTTAAGGCCTTTAGCAGATATTCCTCTGCCTTAGCAAAATCATCATTTTCCAATAGCAATGTTCCATAAATGTAATACAAATCAAATAAAGGTTCATCGAATGGAATAAAAGCCAATTCCTTCTCCAATCCAATGTATTTATAGAATAAGATCTCTTCAAGAGGATTTAAAAAGCTATGATACTCCTTTTCAACAAATTCATCATCGTTTTTGCCATTATTCATCCTATTGATTTTTACATCCTTACGCCAATTGACTCTATTGTTGCTCTTATTAATTGTTCTGTATGACTTTGGACTTCTGGACAATTTGTTTTCCTCATATCTCATATATTGAATTTCAGTGATTGGCCTGTTTGATTTGAAATCGCTTTCCTTATGAATTTCCTCATTCTCATACTTATCATCAAAATAACTCATGAAATTGTCTAATTTTTCCAAAGCGGTCTTTTTGTCACGATTTTCAATAAGTGGAACAACTTCATCAAGAATCCTTGATACATTTGACTTCTTGGATTTATTATATTCATCTTCATGATAAAAGTCTAAAGATTGCCAAATCAATCCTGAAATCTCTCTAATGATATCATAAGCAGATTCATGATTCTTATAATAATCCAATTGGGATACCAAATAATCCCTATCCAAATCTGGATTTCCGCTTAAATTCATCTTAATTCGGTTAATAATCTCATCAGTCATTTAAATCATCACAAAGAAACAATAAAGTTTTTTCTACTAATTTTTTTATTTATAATCCTATTTAAAAGATATTATATGTTGAAAAAAAGAAAAAATGAATGTGCACAATAGCACAGAATAATAGAATAACAGAATAATAGAATAATAGAATAATAGAATAATAGAATAATAGAATAATAGAATAATAGAATAATAGAATAATAGAATAATAGAATAATAGAATAATAGAATAA
>NZ_JAFRJO010000006.1 GCF_017432245.1 Methanobrevibacter sp. | reverse complement strand
TATTTTTTATTTATTACTCTATTGAGATCTATTAATTTTTATTTATTACTCTATTACTTCAATTAATTTTTTTATTTTTAATCTATTGAATCTATTAATTTTTATTTATTACTCTATTACTTCAATTAATTTTTTTATTTTTAATCTATTGAATCTATTAATTTTTAATGTATTACTCTATTGAAATCTATTAATTTTTTAACTCTTTTTTTTAACTTTTTTTTACAAATTTTATATAAATATTTAAATATTAGTTTACTAATATAATAATGATGAATATTTTTTAAAAATAATAAGTAATACTATATCAATTATTTTGGAATTATATTCATACAATCATTTTTAACCTATTTGGGGGTGAAAATTTGATTTGTCCAAAATGTCATACAGTAAATGATGATGAAGAGAAATTTTGTAGAGAATGTGGGTTTCAATTGAATTCAGCAAGAATTTGCCCTACATGTGGAAAAACAAATGATTCAAATTCAAAATATTGCAAGGAATGTGGAACTGTTTTAACTCCCGTTAATACATTCAGAAAACAAGTTATTGATGAGAATAATCAAAAATCTTTCTTTAGCATGTATAAGATACCAATCATCTGTGCTTTAGTTATCATATTGGCTATCGGTGCTGTAACTGGAATGGCTTACTATAATGGTGGTTCTGGTGGAGATGATGGTTTCAGTTCAATTATACCTACAGATGACAATGGATTTTTAAATGATGTAAATGAGCCAAGTCAAGCTCAAATGCAAGTGGAAAATAATACTAATGATACAAATAATAAAACTAATGACACTAATGCAAATAAAACATTAACTGAAAAGATTGAAAATAAAAGCAATCAGACCAGTAAAGACATAAATAAAACTGTAAATAAGATTAAAAATCAAACTGACAGTTCAAAGAACAATACATCTAAAACCATTACTGAAAAAGTCAATAAAACAGATAGTTCTGCTAATAAGAATAAATCTGATAAAAACATAATCTCTGATTCCAGCAAGAATGATTCTGGAAATGCATTTATTATTCCAGGAATTTCTACAGACTCAGATGATTTGAATGACAGTGATAAGGATTTAGATGATGATTCAGATGATTTGAATGACAGTGATAGTGATGATGAATTGTCTGATGATTCCTTAAAAGAAATCGAAATGCAAGATGTTCCTAATCTTGCTCAAATGGTTTCAGAAAAGAATTATGATTTCTCAACTATAGAATACAATGGAAATGAATATGATGAAGCTCAATGCATTTATATTTTCTCAGAGTATCTTTTGAACATTGAAAATAATGAGAACTCTTCAATTGAAATAAAAGATATTAAAAATGCTACAAATCCTTCTGGTGAAGATTTAAATCAATCCATTGACAAGGAAGATTACTTAAGCATTGCTCAAAGAGTTCACAGTTGGATGGATCAAAAGGATACAGTTCCTAATTATGTTGGAATAAGTGGAATTGGAGCAGCAGACCTTTCCCCTAAAATGATGCTTAAGCTATTCACTTTAGCAAGTTTAGAGTATTCTCTCTCTGAAGAATTGCCTGAATCTGTTGAAATCTAAAGATAATGTTTTAAATTATTAGAGAATACTTATTCTCTATTACTTTTTTTATTTTTTTTTTAATTATTTTTATAATTTTTTTAACTATTTTTTATTTATTTAGATTAAATTTATACTAAATAGATAATTTTTTCTATTAAATTCTATTGAAAATTTCATATGTTCTATAAAAATAATAAGTTTTAAAAAATATGAAAATCATATAATATATAGTATAAAAAAAATTATTTTAAGTATTTTCCAAAAAATAATTTAAATCTTAAAAATGATTTAAAACAGCTTAATTTAAAAAATAAAGAAAATTAATGATTATAAAGTGATAATATGTTAGGACCTTGGGTAGAAAAATATAGACCGCAAACTTTAGATGATGTTGTAGGACAAAAGCATATTGTAAGCAGATTAAAGCAATATGTGGAAGAGGGAAGCATGCCGAATTTAATGTTTACCGGTCCTGCAGGTGTAGGAAAAACAACATCTGCTCTTGCACTTGTAAAATCAATTTTAGGCGAATACTGGAGACAAAACTTCTTGGAATTGAATGCTTCAGATGCAAGGGGAATTGAAACTGTAAGGACAAACATTAAGAATTTCTGCCGTTTAAAACCTGTCGGCGCTCCATTTAGAATCATATTCCTTGATGAAGTGGACAATATGACTAAAGATGCACAGCATGCTTTAAGACGTGAAATGGAAATGTATACCAAAACCGCTTCATTTATTCTATCATGTAACTATTCATCTAAAATAATTGATCCTATACAATCCAGATGTGCTATATTCAGATTTACTCCAATTAAGGCTGAAGAAATAGCTGACAGATTAAAATATATTGCAGAAGCTGAAGGATGCCAATATGATGATGCTGCAATCAACACAATTGTAAACTTTGCAGAAGGGGATATGCGTAAATCCGTAAATATGTTGCAGTCTGCTGCATCCACAGGTTCAATCACAGAAGACCATGTATTTGAAGTTGTATCTAAAGCAAAACCTCAAGAAATCAAAAAGATGGTCAATGCCGCCTTAATGGGAGACTTTATGCAATCCCGTGATATATTAAGGGAAGTAATGATAATGCAAGGAACTAGCGGAGAAGATATGGTTAATCAGATTTATCAGGATGTTTCTTCTAGAGTGATGAATGGACAAATGGATGGAGATATCTATATGAATCTAATTGGTGCAATAGCAGAAACCGATTTTAGAATAAGGGAAGGAGCTAATCCAAGAATCCAATTAGAGGCATTATTAGCTAAATTCTTATAGAAAATTTATGAATCTAAGAAATATGGGATATAAGAATTTTTATTGATTAAGTAATTTTTATGAATTATATTTAATTTCAGGTAACAATTATGTTATGGACAGATAAATACCGACCAAAGAGTTTTGATGATGTAGTCGGTAATGTTAAGCAAAAAGCAATCATTCAAAAATGGGTTGAAAAGTGGAAAAATGGAGAACCTCAACCACCTTTATTGCTTATAGGACCAGCTGGAACTGGTAAAACCACAATAGCCCATATCATTGCAGATGAATTCTCTGAATATATAGAGCTCAATGCAAGTGACAAGCGTTCACATGACTTATTGATGACAACAATTGGGGAATCAGCAAACACCTATTCACTATTCGGCAATAACCGTAAATTGATTATAATGGACGAAGTGGATGGTATTCATGGAACCAATGATAAAGGCGGAACTAAAGCATTGAATAAAATCATTAAGGAAAGCAAACAGCCTATTGTAATGATGGCTAATGATTTTTACAGCAATAAATTAACAACTATAAAGAAAAATGCCCAAGTCATTAAAATGGATAAGATCAAATCTCCTTCAATCAATAAGTATTTGCGTGATGTAGTGCTTAAAAATGAAGAGATTGAAGTTGATAAGGACGTTTTGATGAAATTATCCAAAAGGTCCAGTGGAGATTTGCGTTCAGCAGTAAATACCTTACAGGCTCTTGTTGAAAACGGAGGGGAACTTACTGAAGAGGCTCTTGATTCAACAAGCCAAAAGGACAATACCAGCACAATATTCGATACAGTATCAAGAGTATTAAAAAGCAAGAATCCAGAACATGTGAAACGTTCATTGTTTGAAAACAATGAGGATCCGACATTGGTTATGGAATATATTGCTGAAAACATTCCAAGGGAATATGAAAGCAATAAGGAAGTTAAAAAGGCTTATGAAATGATTTCTCAAGCTGATTTATACTTTGGAAGAACTAGATCCAGCCAATATTATGGTTATTGGAAATATGCATCAGACTTTATGGGTGTAGGTGTTTCTGTATCCAAAAGAGAGACTTACCGTAAATTCAGCAAGATAGTAAGTCCTATGGCATTCTCCATGATGGGCAGAACCCGTGGCAAAAGAGCTTTAAGAGATCAAATAGCTTCTAAAATGGAAGAAAAGATGCATGTTTCACTTCAAGTGGCATACACCATTTTCCCCTACTTTGAGATAATGTTTGAAAATGATGAAGTCGCTTGGGAGATTTCAGACTTTTTAGAGCTTGAAGATGATGAAATCAAATTCTTCAGAAAGAAAAAGATTCCAAAATCTGTAATTAATAAAATGGAAAAGGTTAAGGCAGAAATGAGGGAAGAAGAAAAAGAGGAATGGAGAAAATCCATTAAAGATGGAATATTTAGAGAGATTCCAGCCCAAGAACTGGAAAATAATGAACCTGATTTCATTGAAGAGGAAATCGATGATATCAATTCCCATAAAAACAATACTGTAATAGATATCTTTGATGATTTCGATGATGATGAACTGGATGAAATAGCTAATGAATACTCATTAAGCAATAGTCCTAAATCAAAATTAAGAAATAAGAACTCTTCTGATGAGGAATCTAAAAAGAAAAAAGAGGAAAAAGAGGAAAAACTTGATAAGGGACAAACAACCCTATTTAGTTTCTAATTATCATTTATTTAATTATCCATTTTATAATATTGTAATTAATTTTATGATATTTTTAAATAGTAAAAGAGTGATATTTATAACAGAATAATATTAGAAAAATTATCAAACTTATTCAAATAAAAATTATTAAAGGGGTTTTTATATGAAAGGAACTTGGAAACTCAAATTAAGGTTATGGCTTGCTATGGTTTTTATGTTCGCTATAGTATATATTCTAATCATGCTTGCCGGTAACTTATTAGGATATGGCGGCTTTTATGGCTTCTATGCAATTGCAGGTATAGGAGTTTTATTCCTGCAATACATATTTGGTCCAAAGATTGTTGAAAGCTCAATGGGAGTTCACCAATTAAGTGAGGCTGAAGCTCCTCAACTTCATCAAATGGTTGCGGAATTAGCTGCTGCAGCTAATATTCCTAAGCCAAAAGTAGGCATATCAAATACTATGGTGCCTAATGCTTTTGCTTATGGCAGATCTAAACGCAGCGGACATGTATGTGTTACAAAAGGAATTCTAGGTCTTCTTGATGAGGAAGAGCTTAAAGCGGTTTTAGGTCATGAGATGTCTCATATTAAACATAATGACATGGCTATTACAACAGTTGTTAGTGCTGTTCCACTTATTTGCTATTATTTAGCATTCTCACTTATGTTCTCTGGAGGAGGAGATAATGATAATGGAGGGCCTATTTTAGGAATTTTAGCATTGATCGCTTACTTCATAGGTCAGTTGATTGTGCTCTTCATTTCCAGAATAAGGGAGTATTATGCTGATGCAGGAAGTGTGGAATTAGGATGCAAACCTGAAAAATTAGCTTCAGCATTATACAAATTGGTTTATGGTGCAGCAAAAGTTCCACAATCTGAAATCAAGGATATTGAAGGAACTAAAGCATTTTTCTTAACTGATATCTCTAATGCAAGAAATGAATTCAATAATTTGGCTCAATTGGACCTTGATAGGGATGGTACAATCAGTGCTGATGAACTTAATGTTTTAAGGGATTCTAAAGTGAATGTAGGCACTTCCAATAAGATTATGGAATTATTGTCCACTCACCCAGACATGCTTAAGAGAATTAAAAGATTAGCGGATTACAGCTAATCTCTCTATTTTTTTATTTTTTTATTTTTTTCTAAAATCAATGCTATTTTTTACTTTTTTATATAATTTTTCAAAGTTCAATTTTTCAAATTTTATCATATATAACAAATGTTTATATAATAGTATGTACTAATATTAGTTTGTATGAATAAAAACTAAATTATTAGTTTTCAAAAGCTCTTGCTACAAAGATTTATATATAAGATAACAAATTTTTATATAAAATTTACTAAACATTATAATTGATTATTTAAAAAAATTAAATAATTTACATTTAACTAATGGTGAAAAGATGAGTACCGAAAGAAAGAACATAATACTGAAAGGAGGAAGGGAACATAACCTCCAAAACATTGATTTATCCATACCTAGGGATCAATTTGTAGTGGTCACTGGCTTAAGTGGTTCCGGTAAATCAACACTTGCATTCGACACCATTTATGCTGAAGGACAGCGTAGATATGTTGAATCATTATCAGCTTATGCAAGACAGTTTTTAGGTCAAATGAAAAAGCCGGAAGTGGATTATATTGAAGGATTATCCCCTGCAATATCAATTGACCAGAAGACTACAAAGGTAAATCCAAGATCAACTGTAGGTACCATTACAGAAATCTATGATTACTTACGTTTATTATTTGCTAGAATAGGAATTCCACATTGCCCAAATTGTGGAAAGGAAATATCTCATCAAACCATTGGACAAATAACCGAATCCATTATAGAAGAGGGAGAAGGGACTAAAATACATGTGCTTGCACCTGTTGTCAAGGACCGTAAAGGTGAACATAAGGACATTTTAGAGGACTTTAGAAAAAAAGGGTTCGTTAGAGTCAGAGTTGATGGTGAAATTAGAGGGCTTGATGAGGATATAGAACTTGGAAAAAACTTCAGACATAATATAGAGCTTGTTGTAGATAGGTTAGTCATTAGGGAAGGAATTGACTTCCAAAGAAGGTTGTCAGATTCCGTAGAAACCGCTTGTAATTTTGCAGAAGGTCTTGTAACTGTCATGTTTAATAAAAGGGATGATGAAGGAAATGAATCCACATATGAAAAAACCTATTCTGAAGACTTTGCATGTACCGACTGTGGCATAAGTTTCCAAGAATTGACACCTCGTATGTTTTCATTCAATGCACCTCAAGGGGCATGTCCGGAATGTAATGGTATTGGAACAAAGATGGAAATGGATCCTGACTTGATAGTTCCAAACAAGAACTTAAGCTTGAATGATGGCGCTATAGTTCCATGGTCAAAATCAACTAAAAAAGAAAATTACTATTATCAAATGCTTAAGGCAGTTGCTGAACACTTTGGCTTTAGCATGGATACTCCGTTTAAGGATTTAACTGAAGAACAGCAACATATTATTCTCTATGGTTCCAATGAAAAGGTTGCATTTGCATTTAAGAGAAGAAACCGCTCTTATAGAGTAAACCGTAAGTTTGAAGGTGTAATTACAAGAATGGAAAGATTATATATAGAAACCAAATCCAATTATAATAGAAGTTACATCTCTAAATTCATGAGTGACCGCAAATGTCCTGTCTGTGGTGGAAGAAGACTTCGTCCTGAAGTTTTAGCAGTAACAGTTGGTGATATGAACATTATGGATGTATGTGACTTGTCCATTAAAGACAGTTATCAGTTCTTCCAGGATTTAGAGCTTACAGAAAGACAACTATTCATTGGAAAGGAAATTCTGAAAGAGATTAAGGCAAGATTGAAGTTCCTTGTTGATGTAGGATTGGATTACATAACAATGTCAAGATCTTCAGGTACCTTATCTGGTGGAGAAGCTCAAAGAATTAGACTTGCTACTCAAATAGGTTCTGGATTGGTAGGAGTTCTCTATATATTGGATGAACCAAGTATTGGTCTTCATCAAAGAGATAATAAAAAGCTCATAGGCACTTTAAAGCATTTAAGAGACATTGGAAACACATTAATCGTTGTAGAGCACGATGAAGAAACCATCTTATCTGCAGATTATGTGATTGACATAGGTCCTGGTGCTGGAGAGCATGGTGGAAAAATAATCGCTGAAGGAAGCCCTGAGGAGATTATGGCTTCTCCAGATTCAATTACAGGCAGATATCTCTCTAGAAGAGAAACTATACCAATAAATACTGATAGAAGACCTGGAAATGGAAAGTTCCTTACTGTTAAAGGTGCTAGGGAAAACAACCTTAAAGGCATTGATGTTGAAATTCCATTAGGGCTTTTCACTTGTGTTACCGGTGTAAGTGGTTCTGGTAAAAGCAGTTTGATTAATCAAGTATTGTACAAAGGACTTTCCACCATCATCAATAAGAAATACTTGCATCCTGGAAAGCATGATTACATTGAAGGAATCGAAAATATTGATAAGATCATTAGGATTGACCAAACCCCTATTGGAAGAACTCCACGTTCAAATCCTGCAACTTATGTAGGGGTATTTACACCAATTAGGGAGTTATTTGCTGACACTCCTGAATCTAAAGCAAGAGGATATAAGCCAGGAAGATTCAGTTTCAATGTAAAGGGTGGAAGATGCGAATCCTGTTATGGTGATGGAATCATTCAAATTGAAATGCACTTCCTTTCTGATGTTTATGTTCCTTGTGAAGTCTGTAAAGGTAAAAGATACAATGATGAAACATTAGATATTCGTTATAAAGGAAAAAATATCTATGAAGTATTGGAAATGACAGTTGAAGAGGCATTGGAATTCTTTGAAAATATACCTAGAATCGCTAAGAAACTTCAAACATTATATGATGTCGGTTTAGGTTATATAAAGCTAGGACAACCTGCTACCACTCTCTCTGGAGGTGAAGCGCAAAGGGTAAAACTCGCTAAAGAACTCTCTAAATCCAGCACTGGCCAAACATTGTATATATTGGATGAGCCTACAACAGGTCTTCATTTTGATGATATAAAGAAATTATTGAATGTTTTAAACAGATTAACAGATGCTGGAAATTCAGTTGTTGTTATTGAGCATAACCTGGATGTAATCAAAACAGCAGATTATATTATCGATTTAGGACCTGAAGGTGGAGATGGCGGTGGTGAAGTCATTGCTACTGGAACACCTGAAGAAGTCGCTGAATCTGGAACATACACTGGAGATTTCCTAAAAGAAATTCTAAGCGAGAATATTACTGCTCATGCAAAAGAATTAGTTGAAGAAAATGCAAGTAAATAATCTAATCCATTATTTACTAAATTCTTCTTTTTTTTTAAAAATTAATTTTTTGTATTTTTATACTTTTTTCTATTATTTTTCTATTTTTTTAGTATTTTTATACTATATTTTCTATTATTTTTCTATTTTTTAAGCAGGGCTGATCTCTTTTCAGCTACTTCCCTAACATATTTATCTTCATCATTAAAAGCTATATCATCTAAAACAGATACGGTTTGAATGTTTTTACAAGCAGCTTCACGAATTTTTGAATCCTTATCATTATAGGCCAAATTAAGCAATAAGTCCTGATTTTTTACTTTGGAAATGGCTTCAATACGTGCGTCATTATATTTGCCCTTTATTGAAATATCCTCTAATAATTTTTTATCCTTTATCCTTTTAATTGTATTTAATCTAATATTTGAATTTATTTTCCATAGCTATAATATGTAAAAGGCCGCCGAAGCAGCCTTTTTGGTTCTGAAATTTTTAATTAGTGTCTTACCTCAAATTATTTACAGTCAACGCACTGCGTTTCTGTTGGATTCGGCTCGTGTGTGACGACGTGAATTTAGCTTAAAGCTCAGTAATTTTCGCTGTC
>NZ_JAFRJO010000088.1 GCF_017432245.1 Methanobrevibacter sp. | reverse complement strand
TAGCAAAGGTCTATTAATATGGGCACCATCAATATTGCCCCTATCCCTATCATAATGTATCCAAGATAATGCAAGATGATTTTTATATCTTGTCTTGATAAGTAATTTATCCTCATAATGTCCACCTTTTTACTAATGGCTTTGGATTAGATTTTTAAATGATATTAGTCCTTATTTGCTTTTATAGTTTATTTATAAACTAAAAGAACTTAATAATCGACTGAATTATTTTTAAAAATATTTATTTTTTTTAAAATATATTGAATAATGTTTATAATTATATTAAATCATTATTTAAATTTTTTTATTATTTATCTATTTGCCAAGATTTTTAATTAATGTATATTTTTGTACAACAAAGATTTAAATAGTACATTATACATAATAAAGTATACATGATTTAAAATATATAATTAAAATATATATAATAAAGGAGATTAAAAGTGTTTTTTCCCAGTATTGAAGAAGCAAAAAAGAATGAATTCATTAAAAATCCAGTCCAATCCATTAACTAATAAGGTGGAATTATGAGGATAAATTACTTATCAAGACAAGATATAAAAATCATCTTGCATTATCTTGGATACATTATGATAGGGATAGGGGCAATATTGATGGTGCCCATATTAATAGACCTTTGCTACCTTGAACAAACATACCTTATTGGCTTGATTCCACCAGCAATATCAATTGGATTAGGTTTTTTATTCGTTGAAACATTTAAAGAGTACGATAAACTTAAATTCAAGCACAGTATGTTCATATCAAGTGTCGCTTGGCTATGGGCAGGATTTGTAGGCGCTATCATAATGATGCTGATATTGGACATATCATTTATAGATGCCTTTTTTGAAAACATTTCCGCATGGACAGGAAGTGGATTGACCATGTTCAATGATGTGGAATCACTGCCAATGTCCATCCTATTTTTAAGAAGTCTTGAGCAATGGATTGGTGGATTAGGAGTGGTAATCATTTTCATTAGCCTCCTTATTAAGCCCGGAACCTCTGCATTCAAGCTATATAAATCAGAAGCAAGAGACGATAGGATTAGGCCAAACATTAAGAATACCCTTAACAAAACAATACAAATATATCTTATTTACACTTTATTCGGTATCATACTATACCTTTTGGCAGGCCTTCCTCTATTTGATTCTATAAATCTTACATTTACAACCATTTCCACTGGCGGAATGTCAATAAAGAATGCAAATGTAGGATTCTATAACAACAACATTGTCTACTTGATTACAATGATTTTAATGTTGCTTGGGGCTACAAGCTTTACAGTCCATTATAATCTGGTAAAGACAAAAGGAAAATCAATAATAAAGGATATACAATTCCAAGCAATTATTCTAAGCATTATAATCAGCGGAATATTGATTGCTGCAATAACACATATGGCTCCAATGAACGTGATATTCCATATAGTCTCAGCAGTGACAACAACAGGTGCAAATATTGCAAGTTCCAGCGAATTGGCATCTTGGGCACCTGCTTCATTGATTATCATAATGATTTTAATGGTAATGGGAGGTTCTTCCGGATCAACAGTAGGTGCTGTAAAGACAATTAGGGTAATTACATTCCTAAGAGGAATAAACCTTACCGTTACAAATGTAATTGCTCCTAAAAGAGTTGTGAGTGCGAAGATAGCAAACAGAACCTTTAATGAAAGGGAAATTAAGGAAGCATCCTCATACATTATGGTTTACTTGATGTTTTTAATCATATCTTGGATAATAATGACTTTCTATACAAATGACCCGATCAATTCCTTGTTTGATGTGACCTCTACAATAGGTAACGTTGGATTGAGTACAGGCATAATCAATGGAAGCTTAGCCACATTCCCTAAGATAATGCTGATATTCTTGATGTGGATAGGAAGATTGGAGATCATCCCTATCTTACTTACAATACAATTAGGATTCAGGACATTTGAACAAAGCTTAAAATTAGCTAAAAGAAAGTTCAGAAGAATAATTAACATATAATCCCTAACTTAATTACTCCCAAATCCAAAAAGGTAATTAACTTAAGATAATACATAATTTAATTACTCATAAAATCAAATTATTAGTATTGAAAGTTAAGTGGGGAAAATTAATGGTTAGTCAAGCAAGTCTCATATACATAACTGAACAGTTAATATTCATAATTTTAGCAATAATATTCTTCTTTGGGCTTTATTTTATAAGTTCATACATAATCGAATATCTTAAGAAAAATAGGCATAACAGGTTATTGAATGCAACCGAATATTTGCCTAAGGAAGAGACTCAAACTTTAAAGCAAGTCTTTTATCTTATAATCATAACACTTTGTTTTGTAGATATCCTTTATTCCATAGTATTTTGGGCATCAGATGACTTTTACAGACATTTCATTTTTTATGACACCATTGTATCATTGATAGCTTGTTTGGCAATTAAAAAAGATACCGCAACAGAAAAAATAATCATGGTGTTTTTAATCCCTCTTTCTTCATTGCTACACTCTACCCTTGATGACCCTGCAATATTATTGATGATATTATTAGCTATCCATTTTATAGGATTAGCTTATGTGATAAAAGTGTATTATGGCAAATTCATTCATTATACTGAATCAAATGGATTGGGAATAAGTATCTTGTTGTTATTTGGACTTGTATTTGTAAGTTTCATTTTTACCTCATTTGCTGAAGGAAAAAATTTATTGGACTCATTGGTAATGGTTTCAAATGCATTTACAAGTAATGGTTATGCTGTATTAGGTGACAGCCCAATTGGTAAATTGAATAGCTTATTCCTTGTTTGGGGAGGATATATCCTATCAGGTGTTGGTACCGCAACATTAGCTACAGCACTTGTATCAAGACACTTCAATAAGAAATTTGAAGAATTGGAAGAGTTAATTAAAAGCAATAACATTAACAATAATGCTGAAAGTTCTGATGATTTAAAAAAAGAGGACTGAATAAAAAAATGGGATTGGATGAAAAAAGAAAATGAAATTCCATTCATTTAATTAAAAATTCATTTAATCAAACAATGGACTCATTAAGCTACTTGTTTTTTAATTGGTGGCACATAGCGTTTAAGCAATAGGGACAAACTGATTACTGTAACTGAACTTAATGCCATAGCTAAACCTGCCCATTCTGGACGAAAAACTATGCCCCAAATAGGATAAAGTATACCTGCAGCTACAGGAACAAGAATCATATTGTATGCAAATGCCCAGAAAAGGTTCTCCTTGATTCTTGTCATGACCTTTTTAGAGAACTGTATTGAAGCCACCACATTTTCAAGATCTCCTTCCATAATGACAATATCACCGCTTTCCATAGCAATGTCTGTACCATTTCCCATAGCTACACCGACATCAGCTTGAGATAATGCAGGAGCATCGTTGATTCCATCACCAACGAATAAGACTCTTTTTCCTTCTTTTTGAAGTTGGCGAACCTTGTCGAGCTTGTCATTTGGAAGCACATTCGCCATTACATTATCTATTCCAACTGCACTTGAAACGGTACTTGCAGTCTTTTCATTGTCTCCTGTAAGCATATAGGTTTCAATGCCCATCTTATGCAATTCATCAATAGCTGATTTTGAATTTTCCTTTATCTTGTCCATTAAAGTGATTATTCCTTTAATCTCGCCTTCAACAGCCATCACAATAGTTGTTTTTGCTTCAGATACGAAATTGTCGAAATCAGATAAGATATCATCACTTAAACTTACTCCTTCTGATTCCATAAGCTTAAGGTTTCCAGCAAGAACGTTTTTCATCTCACCGTCAATATTTACTTTAGCCTTTAATCCCTTACCAGTGATGTTTTCAAAATCATCCACTTCAAGCAATGAAAGATCTTCTTTTCCTTCATTTGCCAATTGAATGTTATTGGCTTTAAATCTGCTTAATATGGATTTTGCAATAGGGTGATTGGAATTGTTCTCAACACTTGAGAGTATTTGAAGGAATTTTGATTCATCACCATCAAATGCTATGATATCTGCTACATCCGGTTTGCCCTCTGTAATTGTGCCTGTTTTATCGAATACACATACATCAACATCCTTAGAGCTTTCCAAGGTTTCACCATTTTTAATGAGAATTCCATACTCTGCTGCCCTTCCAACACCTACAGTCACTGCTGTTGGAGTTGCAAGACCAAGTGCGCATGGACATGCAACCACAAGAATTGAAATAAGGCAAGTGAGAGCAAAAAGCAGTCCAGAATTTGCTACAAAGTACCATAATAGGAATACAATAATAGCTATTGTAAGGATTACAGGTATAAACCAGCTGACGATTCTATTTGCAAGCCTCTGTACAGGAGGTTTGGATCCTTGTGCTTTTTCCACAAGCTGAATGATTTGTGAGAGCACTGTCTCTGAACCAATCTTTTGGGCTTCAACCTTTAAGGCACCATCCTGATTGATTGTTCCTGAGAATACATTGATTCCTGCCTTTTTAAGTTTAGGAACCGGTTCTCCAGTAATCATAGCCTCATCAACATAGCTTTCACCATCAACTACAATGGAGTCTGCTGGAATCTTTTCACCAGGCTTTACAAGCAGGATATTTCCTATTTCAATGTCTTCAATATCTATTTCCTTCTCAATGGAATTGCCTGATTCATCGGTTGTGACAAGAGTTGCTGTTTTTGGCTGCAGTCCAATAAGCTCCTTGATTGATGAGGATGTTTTTCTTTTAGCCCTTGCTTCCAAATATCTTCCAATAGTCAAAAAGGAAGGTAGCATTACAGCGGATTCATAGAACATGAAACTTGAGTCAAGAACTATGCCAAAAGTTCCTAAAACACTTGATACGAATGCTACAAGAATACCCATAGAATACATCACATCCATATCCAAGTTTTTATGCTTGAATGAGTTCCATCCTGCCTTTAAGATCGGATAGCTTACATAACAGAATGGGAAAATAGCTACAATCAATGAAAGCTGACCCATAGTCAATGGAGGAATCATTATATGGAATTGCATGATTGCCATTAAAATTCCTGCAAATATCAAACCAACAATGATTCTGTATAATTTGCCTCTAAGGTCCTTTTGGTATCTTTCCTCTTCATCCATCACATCAAGTTCACCATCAAGACCAATGTATTCAAATCCTAACATCTCAATGGTCTTTTGAATCTCCTTTAGGTTCAACATATCCCTATAGTACTTTATGGTGACTTTTTGATTGGATAGGTTTGCATTTGCCTCTACAACACCATCTACACGTGGAAGGAACTTTTCCACATTGTTTACACAGGAAGCGCAATGCATGCCATCAATTTGAATTACAACTTCCTCTTTTGGAACTGTAAATCCAACTGATTCAACGGTCTTATCGATTATATCAGGAGAAATCTTGTCATTCAAGACCATATGAGCCTTATTGGTATTCAAATCAACATTGATGGAATCCACTTCATCAAGCTTGCCAAGTGATTTTTCAACAAGCAATGAGCAGGATGAACAGTGCATGCCATCCACTGGAATATTCAATTCTTTTTGAGCCATTATTATTCCTCCCAATTAATCATTAAAAAAAATAGTTCATGAAAATAAATATAATTATAATAAATTTCTAAATAGAATGTCTAAATCATTTAATATAAGTGAAAAAATAATCAATGAAAATGTAAAATAAAAAAATAGTTTATAAAACCATTTTAATTATTCCACTTCAAATCCTGCTTCCTTAACAGCTCCTGCTAAGTCCACATCAGACACTTTTTCATTGTCATATTCGACTTCTACTTTATTAGCGTCCAAATCTACAACAGCAGATTCTACACCATCCAAATCCATCATGCAAAGTTCAACAGCTTTTGCACATGAAGGACAGTGCATTCCTACAACTTTTACTTCTTTTTTATCGATTGCCATATTTTCACCTAATAAATTTTTTAATTGTTGTAAATAATTTTGTTTTTATATAATAAAAATATTTATAATATTAATTTATATTACTGACATATAAAGTTTTGGTATACCTAAAAATAATTATTGAAAAATATTTAGAGAAATAGAAAAATGTAAACTGATTAATAAAAAAATTTCTGTGAATAATAGACAAATGTTTGATTAAATTAAAAAATCATCTACAAAAAATAAATAGTATGGTATTAAATATGAATAAAAACAAATATTTTATTATGACTAATGCAGATCTTATTCAAGAACTTATGAAACAAGCTAACTTGACTGAAGACCAAGGAAATATCGTTAGTGATATTTTCGCAAACAACTTCTCTGCTGGCGGAGGAGCTGAAGACGTGATAGTTAACTTGATTGCTGAGAAACTGGGAGTGGATAAGGCGAGAGCTAAAGATATTTACACCATAGGTGTAGGTGTCCTCACTACTACTGGTATCTTAGACAAAATAAAAGGGATTTTCAAGAGATAATATTTTTATTATCTCTTATTTTTTTAAAAAAAAGCTATTTTTCTGATTTAAACTGAATTCCCTATTTAATAAACTCTCTTTTTAAACAATTAAAAAATAGGCTTATGCTTCAAGATTTTTCCATCCTGAATTACAGTTAAAATATTATCATTATTTGCTAAAGATTCTATTTTATCAATTGGATTCTCTTTTACAATAATCATATCCGCTATTTTTCCTTCTTCAATGGAACCTAAGTCATTTTCCTGATTGAAGAATCTGGCCCCTTCAATGGTACCTGCCTGAATAGCTTCAAGAGGACTTAATCCTACATCAACAAGGTATTTTAATTCACCAAGATTTCTTCCATGGTCTATTACACCACAGTCAGAACCCATTAGGAAGGTCACTCCCTCTTCATAAGCGGTAGCTATGTTTTCCTTTTGTATTTTAACAACTTCTTTAAGTTTCTTTACCTTGTCATCAGCAAAATTATCCCAAACTGGGAAACCTTCTTTAATTAGTGTGTGATGAACTACCAATGTTGGAGTGAGATACATTCTCTTTTTGGCAAGTAACTGTGAAGCCTTCTTATCAATGAAAGTACCATGTTCAATTGATTTTACACCTGCCTTTGCACACCTTTCAATTCCTTCCAAACTATGACAATGGGCAACCACTTTCAAATTATGATTTTCTGCCTCATCTACAATTGTTTTAAGCTCTTTCTTATTGAATTGTGCAATGTCCGGAGAAGTGTATGGGGATAGAATTCCTCCACTTGCCATTATCTTAATGAAATCTGCACGTGCCCTTATTACTTCACGGGTTTTCTTTAAAACACCTTCCACACCATCACAGGTTCCAACTGGAAACCCAGGATATGCGATTTCCATATCAAATCCTGAATTCAAATAATGGTCAAAATGTCCTCCTGTAATAGCTAAAGGCTTTATTGAAATATTCAATCTTGGAGCGGGGAAAATCTTCTTTTCCTGAGCCATTTTAACTCCAATGTCCGCAAGTCCAGTGTCACGAACAGTAGTTACTCCTGCATCAATTGTTGCTTTCATATTGGATACAGCATTGTAGAAGTAATATGACAGAGGATCTTTCATGATATCCTCTTTGTGAAATCCATTTGCCATGATATGAGCATGGGAATCTATAAAACCAGGCAATAGGTAATCATCTTCACCATCTATTACAATATGGTCTTTGTATAATGAAGACTCTTCTGTATGCAAGGACTTTATTCTGCCATTTTCAATTAAAACATGACGCTCTTTAAGAGGTTCCTCACTAAAAGGATTGATAATATTTACATTTTTAATATAAATAGAAGACATAAAACCAACTCAAAGTAAATCAAAATCAATTATAATAAAGTTATTTTACCGTTATCACTGTCAACTTCAACCATTTGTCCATTAACCAATTCTTCAACACTTGATGGAGAATCAACCATTGGAATATCAGACATGATTGCTCCAGTCGCTATAATAGGTTCTGCCTTTAGGCAAATAATTGCTTTAGGGGCTGTGTTGTTTTTCATCATCTGGAAGATTACATAAGATCCTACGGTAGAACCCTTACCTCCTGGAATGAAAAGGACCTTATCCTTAATGGATTCCCCTTTGAGTTCATGGTTTGGGTCAATGACTATACCGGTTTCAGGGTCTACTCCACCTAAAAAACTAATTGCTTCACTTGATACAATTAGTTCCCCTTCTGCTTTTCCTTTAGAAATATTTCTGCATTCTATCATAAAATCACATGTGAAATAAAATAATTTAATTAAAACTACTCAAAAAGTAAAATTTAAACTTTTTAAAAATTATCATTAAATATAATTAATTTATTAATTCTATTATAAAAATTTTAAAATTTTTTATTGTATCTTTTTGTACCCTACAACGAATATTTATATATTTTAAAGTATATAACAATTGTTATAAAATATGATTTGATAACAAATTGAGTTAATTAAGAAAATTATTATATATTAAAAATAAAATACTAATTAACTGTAATTATTTAAAATACTAATAGGTTTGAAAGAATGAACAAAACAACAAAAATTTTAACTATTCAAGATATTTCATGCTATGGACAATGCTCAATAACTGTTGCACTCCCTGTAGTTTCTGCTTTTGGAATTGAAACTGCAATCCTTCCTTCTGCAGTATTATCTACACACACATCTGGTTTTACAGATTTCACAGTTAGAGACTTGACTGAAGACCTTCCTGAAATTAGAAAACATTGGGAAAAGGAAGGAATAAGTTTTGATGCAATCTATACTGGTTTCATTGCATCACAAGAACAATTAGATTACATAAAAGACATCATAGACTCAAGATTAAAAGATGGGGGACTTGTATTTGTAGACCCTGCTATGGCAGACCATGGAGAATTCTACAATGGATTTGACCAGGAATTCGCAGATGCTATGGGTGAACTTTGTAAATTAGGAGACTATATTCTCCCTAACACAACTGAAGCTTGTTATATCCTCCATAAGCCTTGGAAAGAAACATTCTCCAAAGAGGAAATGTTGGAAATGGCTAAAGAGCTTTCCCAATTCACTAAAAGATATGTTATCCTAAAAGGATATGAAAATGACAATCATGAAATGGGAATGATCATTTTAGATAAAGTTGAAGACACAATTGATATTGTCTACAATGATAAGGTAGACTATGTATCTCACGGAACCGGTGATGTCTTTGCTTCATCATTTGTTGGATCAACAATGTTAGGAAAATCCTCTTCAGCTGCAACTAAAATAGCTGGGGAATTCACTAAAAAGGCAATTGAAAAAACAATTGGTGATGAAACCCATACCTATGGAGTTAAATTCGAACAGGCAATTCCTGAACTTTACGATTTATTAAAGACATTTTAAAACACAACAATTTAATTGTTAAAAAATAAAAATAAAAATATATTTGAAATTATTTATTGAATCCACTTTAAAGTAGGCAAAACATGGAAAATCGTACTGGTCTTTTTTCAAATGGGGTTATCTGGTTTGGAGTTGCTATCTCTGTTTCAGAAATAGAAGCAGGAATACAGCTTGCTTCCTCAGCCCCAATTGATTCCATTTGGCTTCCATTGGTACTTGGACACATTATAGGTGGAATTTTACTATTTTTTACTGGATTAGTCGGTGCACGCCTAAGAGTGAATGCTATGGAAACCATCAAATCCACTTTTGGTGATTACGGTTCCAAATTCTTTTCCTCATTGAATGTTATGCAGCTTATAGCATGGGTAGCAGTGCTGAATGCTCAAGGTGCAGCAGCAATGATGGGATTGAATTTGCCAATATCCTTCACTCTAACCTGCATAATTCTCTCTGTAATTATTGCAATATGGGTTTATGTTGGACTTTACCGCTTATCAAAAGTAACCACTGTCATGATGGTGGTGTTAACTGTATTACTGGCAATCCTATCATTTAAGCTATGGGGAGGAAACATTTCAAATGTAGTGCCTATTGCATCCTTTGCAAGCACAAATAACCCCGCACTAAGCTTCTGGAATATTTTTGAAATATCAATAGCTATGCCTATCTCATGGCTTCCTGTAATTTCAGACTATACTAAGGATGTTGAAAAACCTGTAAATGGAACAATGATTTCTGCAGTTGCATACACTATAGCAAGCCTTTGGATGTATGTCTTAGGTATGCAAATCGTTGGAATTGGAACAACAAGCATTGCACAATCAATCCTTATGGCAGGTCTTGGAGCTCAAGGAGTAATTATTCTAGTTCTTTCAACTGTAACATCCAACTTCGTAGCGGCAAATTCAGCTGGAGAATCCTCAAAGGCTATCGTTAATAGAATCAATCCTAGAATTGCTGGAGTTGTAGTCAGCATCTTAAGCTGTATACTTGCCATTTCAGGAATCATGGATCACTACATTGGATTCCTATATCTTATCGCATCAGTGTTTGCACCTATGGCTGCAGTGCTTTTGGTTTCATTTTTCATTTCAAAAGAAGATACTGGAAATACAAAGATTTGGTACTGGAACATGTTTGCATGGTTTGCAGGGTTTATAGTGTATCAATTGACTGTAGGACTTGATTCAATCCCATTAGGTCCAACATTGCTTGCTATAATGGTGTCAGCTGCACTGGCTTATATTGGGGTTTTAGTGAAAAATAGACCTCAATCAAATTTGATTCAAGGCTAGAATAGCAAGATTACAAATATATAAATAGTTATAATAAAAAATTATAATTATGGCTGAAGAGAATTTTATGGAAACCGGTAGGCTCGAAGCATTTTATGATGCAATCATTGCAATTATTGTAACTGTGCTTGTTTTGGAATTGCCACAACCTGCAACTGCATCTCTTGCATCAATTTGGGCCTTGAAAACATCTTATTTTGCATATGTAATAAGTTTTTTAGTATGCGCTAACCTTTGGCAATACCACCATTTAATCTACAATCATGTTGATAGGATCAATACTAAAATCATTTGGCAAAACATCTTATTGATGTTTGTATTCTCATTGATTCCTTATTTGACAATCTTCGTTGCAAATCATCCAAATGAGTTCATTCCACAAGCATTATACGGCCTTGATTTTATTATCGTTGATATAATCCTATATTATATGGCAAAATCCTTGCTTGAAATAAATCAGAAAAATGAGGAATACTTAAAAAGTGCACTGAATGTTAGAGATGCATTGTACATTCCATTTGCAATATTCATTGTCGGATTCATTATAGCACTACTTGGATACCCTATTGCAATCATTATATGCTGCTTGATTACAATTATTAGGTCTTTATATGTGTCTTTGAAAGGATGAATAAAAAATCCCAATGTCATTTTCTAAAAAAAATAGAATTAATAAACGTCCTTTTTCATGACTTCCCTTAATACTGCAGTTGCATAGGACCCTTTATCAATGGAAAACTCACACATCACACCATCATCAGTTGCCACTGCACTTGCATCCCATACCTGGAATCTCATAGCTCTTCTAAGGCCATGGCTTCCTAAACGAGGCATTTTAGGAACTTCAAAATCAGCTTTAGTCAATCCATAACTGTCTAAAATAGACTCTTCCATCTTTCCTACTTCTCCACCTGCAAATGGAACTTTTGTACCGTACAATGGACAGGTCTGGTTTATTTCAAAGGAAGACACCATTTCCTGAAACTCTTCATTGCTTTTATCCCTTACAATACGCTCTTCCTTGTCTATAACGATATCTCCTTCAATGTATTTGTCCATTCCCATAGCCACTCTTTCACTTACTGCAGCATTGAATAAAAAAGATTGATAAGCATGAACAAACATTCTTTGAAGTGGCTTTGGAAGTGCATGAATGGCATTTTTATAAGCCTTGTCTGACAATTCCACTTGAGATTTGTCCACTTCTTCAGGTTCGATTCCTTCCTTTTCAGCAATCTTTCTGATAGCTCTTTTTTTCTCTTTAATAAGAACCTTAATCATCATCTTTTCATAACGCATTCCAGGATGCATCAATTCCAAGGACTTTTCCCAGTCTCCATCATCGTATGCTTGACGAGCTGCTCTAGCTTCTTCACCTTCTTCTGGAGAAGGATTGCCAATATATCTTCTTACAGCTTCCTTCAAGTCATTTTGAATGAGAGCTTCACCAACCAAATGAGTGTTGGTTCTTGGCTTTCCGAATCTTTGCCAGCCGAAGTAATTAGGAACACCTGTTTTCTCAAGAGTCTTTAAAATGGCATCAGCTCTTTGAGCTGCATCTTCAATAGCTAATCTTCTTGTCTCCTCATCTTCTGAGCCCATTCCATCAATGTCTTTCACCAAGATTCGGAACTTATTTCCTTTAAGTTGGCCCATTCTTAACTTTTTTCTTCCTCTTACAACCTTTAGGAATTCAGTGTTGTGAATAGTTCCTTCCAATGCCTTGACTTGATTGAACTGTTCTTCAGAATCCATATTAGCTATGCATATCCATTGGCGAGTAATGGCTTTCTTGTCCTTCATTCCTGCAAAACCCATTCTTTTCCTGTCTATATGAAGGTCTCTTGCAATGTCAAGCAAAACATCAAGGGTGGTTCTTCCCAATTTTTCAATCCAGATGTAAATGTTTGGACCTTCTCCATCAGGAATCACTTCAGGGATTTCCTCTACATAGAAGTCTTCCCATCTGTTTCTGATTGTTCCACCGATACCTTCTTCCTTTGTTACATAAGTATTTGCATTTAGCATAGCCATTCCTCTAAAATAAAAATAATAAATCCAAATTAATGATTTATCAATTCTTTAAAAAAGTTAAAATCAGTTATTAAAAATAAAAAATGCCCTGGCCGGGATTTGAACCCGGGGAATGGGATCCGCAGTCCCACGTGTTATCCAAGCTACACCACCAGGGCAAGAACAAATGAAAAATAGTAAAAATAGTCTAAAATAAGTCAGGCACTATTATAACATAAATATATTAGTATATTCCAATATATAAATCTTGGCTATGAACACAAATAAAAGTAGAATGGACAAGAAAGGAATTAGAATAAATACAATTTATAGGAGTAATTTCCATAGTTTCTAATAGCTACATTGACTCTATCTGAACTTTCATAGTCACCGTTTGAAGACAATACTTCTCCATTCAAATTATTGCTTTCTACAAAAGCATAATGATGATTATTATCTAAATAAGCTGAAAAAAAATCATCTAATAACGATTTTACTTCTCTTTTTGAGACAATGGAATTGTTATTGCTGGATAAGATATATGATATCCTTTCAATTAAAGTATAATCCCTTCCATCGACCTTGGATGACATGATTTCCATAATGTCTTGGCTTGTCTTAAAATCATGGTTTTCTTCAGACAAACTTGGGACATCAATATCAATTATCATATTGAAAGCAATGAGGACCATAAGCAAAATGAAAATGGAAAGCAATGCATCTATCAAAGATGCAAATCCCTTATTGTCATTGATTAAATTAAACATAAAATCACTTAAATATTTGTAAATTTATATTTGATTTAAACCTATAAAAAGCTTTTTAAAGCATTAAAATGACTTTAATATTGATTTAAAATTAGAATATTGACTGAAATTAAAAAATAACATTTAAAATGTAAATTATATTAAAATGAAAATAAAAATAGACTAATTAATAAATTGAAATAAAGTTCTTGAAACCCATTTATTCAGATGAAAATCTTAATCCTTCTGATTCCATTAACTTGACATTTTTCTGAACTTCTGTTCTATACCATTGTCTTAGTTCCAGCTCTTCCTTATCTAATGAGTCAGTGCCAAGGGTATCAAAGAATTTTATATTTCTCTCCATAATGCTTAAGTTATTAAGCCTATTTGGAGGCACTTTGAAAGGATCCTCTTTATACAAAAGAATAATATAAATCACCATAGAACAGGAAGCGTAATAAGAATCATGATAATGATCAACAAATTTATCTACAATTGATTTCATATTTTCTAAATTATTAGCTTCATATTCCCGTTTAAAGTCTTTAGCTAAATCCAATTCATCCTGCTTTTTAAAAATTCCCATAAAATTTTGAAGCAAACTCATAAATACACGCCTTTTACTTAAAAAATATTAAAAATAGATAAAATAAAGAAAATAGAAAATAAAAAAAATAATTTAATTAGAAATTATAGGATTCATTGATTTTACCGGTTACATCACGGATTTCTGCAGTAGCTTCTTCCAAGTGGAAAATAGCCATTTTAAAACCGGTTTCATCATTATAGATTCCTTGCAAGAATTCATTTCCTGCAACTATAGCATCTGCCATGTCATAGGTTTCTTCAAATACAACTTTTCCATAGTATCTTAGGAAATCAGTCTCTACAAGAGCTACAATTTCTACATAAGGGTTTGCTTCCATTTGTTTGTAGACATCCTTATGATTTCCCACACCAAAGTAAAGCTTACCATCTTTGAGAAGATGGAAACCTAAAGGTCTGTTCTTTGGTTTGTCTCCGTCAACAGTTGCTAAGAAAAACACTCCTGCTTCAGTCATAAATTCATCTATTCTTTCTGCACCTTCTGCCATTTATATCACCTGTTTAATTTTAAGAATAAAAATTTAAAAAAATAATTAAAATAATAAAATAATTAAATCTTGTAATTATTTATTATTAGATAAAATATAATCAATAACTCTTTCTTTTTTCTTAATGGAATTATCCGCTGCCTTTTGCACCTTTTCCTTCATGATTTCAAAGTCTTCTGGAGTTGTATCTCCAACAAGTTTTTTGATTTTAGTGTATGCAGCTTCCCTGAATAAAGGAACTAAAGTTTCTTCTGTTCCATCTTCCTTCATGAGAATAGGGGAACCTTTATCGTTTACCTCACCGATTTCAGTAATGTAAACGCCAACATCAGAAACTACCTTTTTAACATCTTCAGCAATTTCCGGAGGCACTACAAGCATGAGAGAGTCTGTAGAAACACCAAGAGGATCAATATCCAAATCTTCAAGCATATTCAATACATTTGGAGCCACGGTGGACTTGATCTTGTCATGGTAGAACTCCAATCCTACACCAGTTGTTTCACAAATCTCATGAGCATCTCCTCTAAGACCACCATTGGTCACATCTGTCATTGCATGAACGTCCTTAACGAGATCTGCAGCAAACAATGCCTTGGAAGCCTTTACGAAACTGATGTTCATTGTATCCCATACAACATCGAAGTAGCCGTTATAGAGAGCAGTTGTAGTGATTGTTCCACCACCGGCACCTTCAGTCATAAGAATAATATCTCCTTCAGTTGCTCCTTTTCTTGCAGTTGGAGGGTACTGTGAAACACCTACACTTCCAACACAGCTGACTAACCTGTCACCAAGAACCATGTCCCCGCCTACACGCAAGGTACTTCCTGCAACAAGAGGAACATCAATAAGTTCAGATACTGCACATACACCTGCAGTATAGTCAAACAATTTGCCTATATCTCCATCATCAGCCAAGTGAAGATCACTTAGAATAGCTACTGGGTCTGCCCCCATTACACAGACGTCCCTTAAGGTAGCTCTGGTTACATGGAAACCACCTAAAAATGGATATTCACTGAGTCTTGAGTGAATTCCGTCAACAGCAGTGGTTATATAAACATCATCTCCAGGAGCAGGAACCTTAACAACTCCTCCGTCATCCTGAGCATTTGGGTCAACTACAGATTGGACATTTGCACTTTTGACAATCTGTGCAATCTTTCTGTGTACAAAGAAGTCTCCTGCACCACGGGAGCCTACACCCATCTTTCCCATGCCAACATTAGCCTTTGGCACAGTGATGATGTCCTTTAGGAATTCATCTTCAGTATTGTTAAGCTCCATTGTGGTCTTGACTTCATCAATGACACTTTCAGCCATCAATATTGAATGTTCATCTGAAATGTCCTTAAATTCTCTTATTCTTTCTGCAAGGATAGACTTAAGCTCTTCTTCATCTTCACCTTTAGTAAGTCTTCCTCTTACAAAACCTTCTATATCCATGTTTACACCATTTAGATAAAAATTTAATTAACAATTTAAAAAAATATGATAATTATGATTCAAAATTTACAAAATTTATACACTGATTCGGACAAGCTGCAACACAAACCTTACAGTCTCTGCAAATGTAATCCTCTTTAACTGATGATTTGCCATCAATAATTACAAAACTGTTGTTTGGACAGACTGAAACGCATCTCTGGCAAGCTTTACAATTTTCTCTATTTATCTCAATATGAGATTCTGCCAAACCTTTTTCTTCCTTTTTTTCATCGGATTTATCTCTTTTAAAAAATGAAAATAGTCCCATAAACTTACTTTATTAAAACAAATTAATAAGTTTTTATTAATGAATTTGAAAATTGTTAAAAAAATTAGAAAAATATTAAAATTAGTAAAAGACATCAAGGACAATGAAAAATAAAAATAAAAATAAATAGAAAGGATTCAAATTAAGCTTCATTTAAATCCTTTGATGGTTTTCTGTACTTGAAAATAAAGTAAACACTGAAAATAGCAGTTATGATTACAGAAATCAGATTAGCTATAAATGAATCTAATCTCAATCCTTCAGGAGCTTGTAAAATATATGCAATAGCTATTACCAAGCATACAATAGCAGGAGCGAATGTAATGATAAAATGCTTTTTATTTTCAATAAGATAGACAGTTGCAGCTAACAATACCGCTACAGCTATGAACAATTGAGCCCAAGCCATATATCTCCAAATCAATGAGAAATCAACGAATGTCAATGCAAAAGATATGATGAATAAAGGCAATGCTATTTTCACTCTGGACATGAAAGTCTTTTGATCCAATTTAAAACCGTCTGCAACAGTTATTCTAGCAGCACGTAGAGCAGTATCTCCAGTAGTGATTGGACATATTACAACACCAATGATTGTAAGGACCAAACCAATAGGGCCAACCAATATTGTAGCCATCTCATTTACGCCAACAGCAGGCGTAGCACCATAAATAACCGCCAATTGAGGTTGCCCGTGGAAAAATGCCATAGCAATAGCTGCCCAAATCAATGCAAGTATTCCTTCTACAACCATTGCTCCATAGAATACCAAACGCATATCCTTCTCATTTTCCATACATCTTGCAACAATTGGAGATTGGGATGAATGGAAACCTGAAATAGCACCACAAGCAATAGTA
Source organism: Methanobrevibacter sp. (assembly GCF_017432245.1). Classification (GTDB taxonomy): domain Archaea; phylum Methanobacteriota; class Methanobacteria; order Methanobacteriales; family Methanobacteriaceae; genus Methanobrevibacter. The sequence goes on along the minus strand of NZ_JAFRJO010000088.1, from coordinate 66 downwards.
ACAAATAAGAATGGGAAGATAGATTTTGTGGTTAAATAAAGCCCAGGAGTTGTGAATTCAGGTATT
>NZ_JAFRJO010000087.1 GCF_017432245.1 Methanobrevibacter sp. | reverse complement strand
TGCTTAGGACGCGAGTAGAAGACTCGTTTGATGGGGTAGGGATGTGAGCTTCGAGGTTTTTTTCCGAGTTGTTTAGTCCGCTGCTTCCAATTGTTCGCTTGCTTTATTTTCTTTTATTATATTCATAAGAAAATTAGTTAAACGAATTCTAGTGTGTTTATTAATGGATAATTAGGATTCGGTTTGGTGTATTCAGTTTGGGTGAAAATGTACGTTTAAAAAAAGATTATCAAATTTATTTATTATGCTCATAAATGAGTTTGGCGGTCATAGCGATGGGGTTACACCTGGTCTCGTTTCGATCCCAGAAGTTAAGTCTTTTCGCGTTTTGTTTGTGTACTATGGGTTTCGGTCTATGGGAATTTCATTTAGCTGCCAGCCTTTTTTTATCTACAATTATTTAGTTTTATATTTTACGAACTATTTATAATCTATTTTTATGTTATTTTTTTATAATAATCTATTTTCATATAATCTATTGCACAATTTTTTCTAGATTTATCTATTTTTAACATATATCTCTTTGAAATAACAAAAACTTTATATACTATGTATAACAATTGTTATATAATGAATATTTTTCTTAAAATTTATTTTTAATATTTGCTTTTTTTAATAGTTCTTCAAGAGAAAAAACAATTGTATTAATAAAATATAACAATTGTTATTTTTAGGAAGTATTAAAAAAATTTTTAAAAAAAAAGAATATTTTTAAGAATTTTATTAAATGTCTAATTTATTAAAATCCACTAGTATTCATTATATTTATTAAATTATTATATTATAGGTGATAAAATGACTAACAAAAATTATGGATTAAGTACTTTAGGATTACACGCAGGACAAGAAGAACCAGACCCAGCAACCGGAGCAAGAGCTGTACCGATTTACCAAACTTCATCTTATGTATTTAAGGATACGGATCAAGCAGCTAATAGGTTTGCTCTTCAAGAATTTGGTCAAATTTACAGTAGATTAACTAATCCTACTAATGATGCATTTGAAGCAAGAATTGCTGCAATAGAAGGAGGTAACTCTGCAATATCTGCTGCTAGTGGTTTAGCTGCTATTACTTATGCTTTATTAAACATTACCCAACCTGGAGATGAAATTGTTTCTGCAGATAATTTATACGGTGGAACATATCAATTGTTTGATTACACTTTCAAAGATTTGGCACGTAATGTTATCTTTGTAGATTCTCAAGATCTTGATGCTTTTGAAGCTGCTATTACTGACAAGACAAAAGCAATTTATGTGGAATCTATAGGAAATCCAAAATTGGATGTGCCTGAATTTGAGAAACTTGCTGAAATAGCTCATTCTCATGATATTCCTTTAGTTGTAGACAACACTTCTGCTGTTGGATTAGTAAGACCTTTAGAACATGGAGCGGATGTAATTGCTGCTTCAGCAACTAAATTTGTTGGAGGTCATGGTACTGCAGTAGGAGGATATATTGTTGATAGTGGTAAATTCAATTGGGGTAATGGTAAATTCCCTACCCTTTCTGAACCAGATCCAAGTTATCATGGTCTTAACTATTGGGAAGTATTTGGTGATTTCCCAGGTCTTGGAAACATTGCTTACACTCTCCGTATAAGAGCAAGATTATTAAGAGATTTAGGTGCAACACTTGCTCCTGTCCACAGTTTCATATTCTTGCAAGGTTTAGAAACTTTATCTATCAGAATGGCTAAACATTCTGAAAATGCATTAAAAGTAGCTAAACATTTAGAAGCACACCCTGCAGTAAGTTGGGTAAGTTATCCTGGACTTGAAAGCCATCCAACCCATGAAACTGCTAATAAATACTTAGGAGATCAATATGGTGCATTATTAACCTTTGGTGTAAAAGGTGGTCTTGAAGCAGGAAAAGAATTTATCGATAATGTTGAATTGTTATCTTTACTTGCTAATATTGGTGATGCAAAAAGTTTGGTTATCCACCCAGCTTCCACTACACACCAACAATTAACTCCTGAAGAACAGGAAAGCACTGGTGTAACTCCTGACTTGATTAGAGTATCTGTAGGTCTTGAAGATGTAGAAGATATCATTGCTGATATTGATCAAGCTTTAGAAAAAGTTACTGCTAAATTTGGAGAATAATTAAATTTCTCCAAATCATTTTTAATATTTCTATACCCTCAATTTTTTATTTTTTTTTAAATTTTCGTATTTTTTCAATTATTTTTTTGCTTATATTTTTCAATTTTTATAATGCTATTTTTTAAAAAAGTTAGTTAAACCTAAACTTTATATACTAAAACTTACTAATAATAAATTAGGAAATATAACTATAGTTATATTTTTTAAAAAATTATAATAACGTAGTTATTTTATCTTTAAAAAAATTAATGTAATTACTAAAAAAAATAATTTTATTTATAGAAAAAATCGGAGAGCTAATTATGATATATATGGATAATTCTGCTACTTCTCCAGTAAAAGAAGAAGTATTTAATGCAATGGTACCTTATTTGAAAGAAGAATTCGGTAATCCTTCTACTTTTTATAAATTAGGTAGAAATGCTAAAAAAGCGGTTGAAGAAGCTCGTGAACATGTAGCTAAATTAATTAATGCTGATACAAGAGAGATCATATTTACAAGTGGAGGAACTGAATCTGACAATATGGCTATAAAAGGAGTAGCCTTAAAATATGAAGATAAAGGTAAACATATTATTACAACAGAAATTGAGCATCCTGCAGTATTAAGAACTTGTGAATTCTTGGAAACAAGAGGTTATGAAGTTACTTATTTGCCAGTAAATGAAAATGGTATAATCAGTATAGATGATTTGAAGGATGCAATCAGAGAAGATACAATTTTAATTTCTGTAATGCATGCAAATAATGAGATAGGAACTATCCAGCCTATTGTAGAAGTAGGAAAGGTTGCAAAGGAAAATGGCATTTTATTCCATTGCGATGCAGTGCAATCTGTAGGTAAGATTCCAGTGGATGTAAAAGAAGCAAACATTGACTTATTATCTATCTCTTCCCATAAGATTTATGGTCCAAAAGGAGTTGGAGCAATATTCATTAGAAAAGGAGTAAAATTAGAATTATTGATTCATGGTGGTGGCCAAGAAAACCGTCTTAGATCAGGTACTGAAAATGTTCCAGGTATTGTCGGTTTTGGTAAAGCTGCAGAACTTGCTTATGAACAATTAGATGAAAACATTGCAAAGCTTACTGAATTAAGAGATTCACTTATCGAAAAGATTAGTGAAAGAATTCCAGAAGCTTACTTGAATGGTGATAGAGAAAATAGACTTCCAAATAATGTAAACTTCAGATTTGCAGCAATCGAAGGTGAAGGATTAATCTTAAGATTGGATGCAAAAGGAATCAATGGTGCAACAGGTTCTGCATGTTCATCAAAAAGTCTAAAGGCATCTTATGTATTAAGTGCTTTAGGTTTGGAAGATGCTGAAATCCACGGTTCCCTAAGATTAAGTTTAGGTACTGAAAATAGCTTAGAAGATGTTGATGTTGTTGTAGATGCATTGGATGAAGTTGTTGCAGGATTAAGAAGAATGTCCCCATTATGGGATAATGAAAACAATGAATCTTTAGAATTGGATGAGTCTAAGTTTACAGACCCAGATCATTAAGTAAAAATTTAAATATTATGATTATTTAAAAAAATAATGTAAAGAATAAGGTGATAATATATGTACAGTGAAAAAGTTATGGACCATTTTGCAAATCCAAGAAATTCGGGTATTATTGAAAATGCAAGTGGTGAAGGAACTGTTGGAAACCCTACTTGTGGGGATTTAATGACTATTTACATTGATGTTGATGACAATGATGTAATTCAAGACATTAAGTTTGAAACCTTTGGTTGCGGTGCTGCAATTGCTACAAGCAGTATGATAACTGAAATTGCAAAAGGAATGACAGTTGATGAAGCTTTAGAAATTACTAGAAATGATGTTGCTGATGCATTAGATGGTCTTCCACCAATCAAGATGCACTGTTCCAACTTAGCAGCAGATGCATTAACTGAAGCAATCAAAGATTACAAATCTAAAAAATCAGAATAAAAATTTTTATTATTAATTTTTAATTTTTTTATTCTATTTTTTTTA
>NZ_JAFRJO010000086.1 GCF_017432245.1 Methanobrevibacter sp. | reverse complement strand
TTATGGTCTTCAGTGCAGTGGCTACTTTCATTGCATATGTACTCTAAATCAAGAATAATTCATGATGAAAATGGTAAATGAAAATAAAAAATTAAATCTAATCAATTACAAGAAAATTTTAATGTGGAGGATAAAAAATGGTAAAATATAATATTGGTGCAGTAGGTGCAGAATTTAATTATGATATCACTCATATGATGTTAGAACTTGCAAAAGCGGAAGCTCAAGTTCGTGACTGTGAAATTACAAAAATTGTAATGGTTCCTGGCGTATTCGATATGCCACTTGCAATCAAGAAATTAACTGAAGCAGACAAAGAAGGTAAAATTGACCTTGACTGCATAATCACTTTAGGTACTGTTATTGAAGGTGCAACTGATCACGACCAAATCGTAGCTCAACATGCATCCCGTAAAATTGCTGACTTATCCTTAGAATGGGGTAAACCAATTTCCCTTGGTATCAGCGGTCCTGGTATGACCAGATTAGATGCACACAGAAGAGTTAGCTATGGTAAAAACGCTGTTGAAGCAGCTGTTAAAATGTGTGACAGATTACAAGACATTTAATTTTAAAAATTTAATTTATTAAAAGAATTTGATTCAATCAATTCTTTTAAACTATTTTTACTATTTTAAAAAAATTTAATTGATTTAATCATTATTGAAAAAATTTTGATTAAACTTTTTCTAAAAGTTTAGAGGATAATATGGCAATTTTAAAACCTGAAGAGTTAAAGGAAAAATTTGATGACCCATGGATTGCTCCATATGAGAAAGTCATTACAATGGCTGATGGAGATATTGTAGAACTTATTGAATACCACCCATGCCCAAGCGGTTCCAACTGGTTGCTTTATCAATACCAACACAGCAGTGAACTTATCATTGATGCTAAAAGAGATGGAAACAAGCACACCTACCTCTGTAAAGTAGGCAAAAAGCCAATAGACCTTAAGGCAAGTATCAATGCTGCTGGAATCGAGGAAGTGGCAATTGATGAAGAGGCAAAGGAAGTTAAGGTAACCCACGGAGGCCTTGCTGGCGCTGGAGTAGGTGCTGGAATGTGCAGAGGAATGGGTGAAGGTGTCAAATACGTGGATGTCCTTGAAGTTGGAGGAGGCAGTAAGGAAGGAAAAGCTACTGTAGTAACTCCAAAATACGAGAAATTAGTCATTGGAATAGATGACACAGACGTTAAGGATGCAGGAGCAACTTGGACTATGGCTCATAACATTGGCCTTCAATTGAAAGAGGAAGGATTCGAGTATCTTGACCATATTATCGTTCAGTTATTCCCACATAATCCTCACAAAACTCAAAACTGCGTTTCAATTGCACTTACCTTTGCTGTAATGGAAGAGGACAAGGACAAGCTTATCTCAAGACTTATTGAAATCCTCGAGCATGACACATTATCCGATAAGACTGCAATAGCTATTCTTGAAGGAATAGGAATCCCACCTGAACTTAGGGAATATGCAATGGCTACAAAAACAGGCATGATGGATGTTGAAACTGCTGAAAAGCTTGCAGAAGAATTGGACATTCCACTCATTGCAGTTACAGGAGACCAAGGAAAAGTAGGTGCACTTGCAGCTTTAGGTCTTCACGATGATGTTGATGAGGCAGTTAAAGTTTATTACTAAAACAAGCTTTTTGAGCCTTCGGCTCAAAAACCTTGACCAAAATTTTTTCACTGATTAGGAGTGTTCACTCTTAACTTTCTATTTTTTTATTATTACTCATTTTCCACTGATTTTACATAATCATCCAATAGATTAAACAGATCTTCTTTTGTATTCATTTTAAATATTTGCTGTTTCAGTTCAATTGTTCTTGGCAATTTCTTAACGTAATATGCAGCTTGAGTTCTCATTTTTGGAATTGCAAATTCCTCTCCCTTGACTTCAATGAGCATGTCTATATGTTTTTTGAGTGTTTCCATTCTCTCTTTTAATGTAACTTCATATGGAAGTGTTCCATCCTCAAGATAGTTGACGCAATCCCTTATAAGCCATGGGTTTCCAAGTGATGCCCTTCCAATCATTACCGCATCACAATTTGTTTCATCAAGCATTCTTTTTGCATCAAAGCATGACTTGATATCCCCATTTCCAATAACTGGAATATTCACATTTTCCTTTACTTCTCTTATAATGGACCAATCTGCCTTTCCAGAGTATCCTTGATCCTTTGTTCTTGGATGAACAGTGATTGCTGATGCACCTGCATCTTCAACGATTTGTGCAATTTCCACTGCATTTATGCTGTTTTTATCCCAACCGCTTCTAATCTTTACAGTCACTGGTATCGGCACAATATCTACAATAGATTCTACAATGGATTTTACCTTAACTGGGTCTTTCATCAATGCACAACCTGCCTTTGACCTGTTTGTCACCTTAGTTACAGGGCAACCCATGTTAATGTCAATGATATCAACATCTGTATTTTCCCAAATGTACTTTGATGCAAATGTGAGAGATTCCAAATCAGAACCGACAATCTGCTGTGAAATTGGATGTTCATAGTCAGTCATGTACAGCATTTCCTTGGTCTTCCAATTGCCATACATAATAGCCTTGTCTGAAACCATTTCTGTTTCAATAAGACCACAACCCATTGACTTTACAATGGTTCTAAAGCTGAAGTCACATACTCCTGCCATAGGGGCCAAAGCTATTTGATTATCTATTTCAACATTTCCAATTTTCCACTTCATATGAATCAGTTAATTATGAGTTTTTTAATGATTGTTTTAAATACTGTTATTTGATATGATTATATTTATTGTAAAAATATATAATTCATTCCACAAAAAACTAAAAAATTTATTAAATTAAAAAAATAAAAAATTAATTGTAAAGTGAATTTTGGTGATATGATGGATAATAAACTATTTTTTCAAGCAATAATCAAATTCATAATTGGTCTTATAATCATTTGTGCACTTCTTTTCATTCCTGCAGGAACTTTAGATTATCCTAATGGATGGCTATTTATAGCTTTGCTCTTCATTCCAATGTTTATTGCAGGAATAATCATGCTTTTCAAGTCTCCAGATCTTTTAAGAAGAAGATTGAATGCAAAGGAAGAGGAAGATGAACAGAAAACAGTGATATTGATTAGTGGAATAATATTCCTCATAGCTTTCATTTTAGCTGGCCTTAACTTTAGATTCGGATGGTTCAAGCTTCCAACTGTGGTGATTATAATCGCTTCAGTCATATTTTTGATTGCTTATATCATGTATTCTGAAGTGCTTAGAGAAAACGAATACCTTTCACGTACAGTTGAAGTGAGTGAAAATCAAAAAGTGGTTGACAGCGGTTTGTATGGCATTGTAAGGCATCCAATGTACACTTCCACAATATTTCTGTTCCTATCTATGCCTTTGGTATTGGATTCAATATTCTCTTTCATTGTAATGCTCGTTTATCCAATAATAATCATTTTTAGAATAAGAAATGAAGAAAAGGTTCTGGAGAATGAGTTGATTGGATATAAAGAGTATAAGGAAAAGGTGAAATATAAATTGATTCCTTATTTATGGTAAAAATAGTTAAAAAAGTAAAAAAAATAGAAAAAAGAAAATATTAATAGCTAAAAATAGCTATTAAATCTCAAAGCTTCCAGCATAGAAAAGTCCTTTGTGTTCTTCAGGATTGTCTTTCATGTAGAATCTAAAGCTATCCTTATTCGCTACATAAAGATGTGCTAAAGCTATTCCTGTATCAATCTTATTCCATTTTTTATATAATCTGTTTCTAAGTCTTCCTTGCTTTACCCTGTATAAGTCATAGCTTCCATCATCATTATGAGTGAAATACCATGGCTGTGTATTGGAAGCGGATGGAGCAAATTGTGCAGGAACTAATTTTTCATCGACTTTATCTGATATCTCATCAAGGGATTTTCTTCTAAACTGGTCAATTTCCCTGTATAAGTTTCCTTTTGGCTTTCCAATTGATATGATTATTATGAATTTTTGGCCCTTATCCGGATTCTCATAATTTTTAGTATTTCCCAATCCTATCCAACAGGCCCCAATTCCCTTGCTCTCTAAAAATAGCTCTACTTGCTGGAAGATGAATCCTACATTTTGATAGTAGTTTTCCTTTTCCTCACTATAGATAGCTATGTAATGAGGAGCTTTCCATCTCATCATTGTAGAGATATTCTCTGTTGGAAGGATTTCATAACTCCATTTTATATTTGGATTCAATTCCTTTGCATTATCAATGAAATCCCTTATCTCATCAAGGGTTTGATTGTCAAGGGGGTTATCATCATAAGATCTGATAGACCTCCTTTTGTATATTGTATCTTCAAGGTTCATTTTATCACAATATCAGTAATTTTTTTTAAAATTCTTATTTGTCAAATATAACTTTTGAATGAATATGATTTAAATCTATTGAATTGAGAGAAAACATAACATAGTTATTAGAAAATAGATTAAAGTTTTATAAAAATGATTTATATTAAAAACTATAAAATAATATATATTAAAAAAAATTTAATAGGTAAAACGATGAGTAGAAAAGATCCTAAGATGATTGCAGAAATCATGAAGAAGAACTTCAAGGGAGCATTCTCAAATCCTATTGTAGTGATTGTTCTCATTGGAGTTATTATACTTCCTTCACTTTATGCGCTTTTGAACATACAGGCATGTTGGGATCCTTATGGAAATACCGGTGATGTTACATTTGCAATAGCAAACCTTGATGAAGGAGCATCATTCAATGATAAAGACATAAATGTGGGAAAGGAACTTGTAAATGACTTAAAGAATAATGATAAGTTCAACTGGACATTCGTTTCAGAAGATGACTTGCGAAAGGGGGTGTATAACGGAACCTATTATGCGGGAATTGTCATACCCAAAAACCTGAGTGAAAACATTGTTTCAATCACTGGTGACAATCCCCAACAAGCAAAGCTTGAATACATTGTCAATATGAAAACAAACCCTGTAGCAACTAAATTGACTGATTCCGGTGCCAATGCTGTTTATACCTCTCTTAATGCAAAAATAGTTGAAATAATAGATATTGCAGCTTACCAAAAGCTTGGTGAATTGCAGGCAGGTCTTGCTGAAGGAGCAAAAAAACTAGCAAACGGTGGAAAACAGCTTCAGGCAGGTAATGCAAAAGTTCAAGCAGGAGCAAGTCAAGTGAAGAGTGGTGAAAGCCAGGTAAAGGATGGTGCGAGTCAAGTTAAATCTGGGGCATCTTCACTGAATGATGGTGCATCACAATTAAAGCAAGGTTCAGACAAATTAAGCGATGGGGCATCACAAGTGGAAAAGGGTTCAGAGGAATTGTCCGCTGCAGTTGACCCTTCATTAATACCGGATGGTCCAATAAAAGACTATGCCGAAGGAAACGTTAAGCTTGCTGATGGAAGCAGTCAAGTGGCTGAAGGAGGAAAACAGTTAGCAAATGGTGCTAATCAGTTAGCTGACGGAGGAAGCCAACTGGCAAACGGTACAGTTAAAGTGGCTGAAGGAAGCAGTAAATTGGCAGAAGGTTCAGTAAGTCTTGCATCTGGAGCATCACTGCTTTCCAATGGTGCAACAAATGCATTGTTTGCAGCATCCAGTTCATTAGGATCCACTGCAGATACACTTGGTGGAATCACAGGAATAGATGAAGACACTCTTGGAGATTATTTCCTTTCTCCTGTACAATTGGAAAGAAACGAGCTATTCCCTGTGAATTCATACGGTTCTGATGTATCTCCATTCTATCTTGTATTATCCATGTGGGTAGGTGCTGTAATTACCTGTGTGATGTTAAAGCCAGGAAGCAGCCAAGGAACAAAATATTCCCCATTTGAAATGTACTTCGGTAAATTGTTAACCTACATTATAATGAGCATACTTCAAGCATGCGTTACAATCGGGGGATGCTATCTTCTCGGCATTCAAATCTTAAATCCAATACTCTTTATAGCATCTTGCATACTGGTATCGATGATATTCATGATCTTAATCTACTCAATAATTTCTGCAATCGGTACAGTAGGAAAGGCTATTGGAGTTATCCTTTTGGTTCTTCAAATATCTGCAACCGGAGGAATCTATCCAATTCAAATCATGCATCCATTCTTCAGGGTATTGTATCCATACATGCCTATGACTTATGGAATAACATTGGTCCGTGAAGCACAGCTTGGTATTGTTTGGTCAAACTATATCCCAGCATTGATTATACTTTTAGCTATTGGATGTGTAACAATAACAGCTGCAGTAATCATTAAGGAAAAATTAGACAAGCCTTCCCATTACTTTGAAGAGAAACTTGAGGAAAGCGGATTGTTTTAGGAGAACATGAAAATTATAATAGCAATAAACTAAATGAGAAAGTGAATTGTTTTAGAAATTATGTTAAGTATTATATATAAATGAAATGAGGAAAAATATGAAATTCAAAAAAAGCCTTCTGATTGCATGCTTAATCATTTTCCTATTCTCCATTGCAAGCGTTTCTGCAAATGAGATTGATGATGGAACATTCACAGTAGAGGATAATGGAATCATTGCTGTTGAAGATGGCATTTCAGTTGGAAATATGGATGGAATCCTAACTGAATCTATTGAGGAGAATGTGATTGAAGCAGACTCAGAAGATGACGGAACATTTTCTGCATTGCAAAAGAAAATCAATGATGCGGAAGAGGGCGCTGTAATTACATTGGATAAGGATTACGCTTATGATGAAGATTTCAGCAAAAGAGGTATCCGAATAAATAAGAACTTGACAATAAACGGTAACGGTCACACATTGGATGGTTTATCCCAGTCCAGAATATTTTTAGTGAGATATGGCCTTATTGATAACAATTACGTTGTATTGAACAACATTAAATTTGCAAATGGAAACACCGACCTTTACGGTGGAGCGATATTCAATTATGGTAATTTGACCGTTAACAATTGCGTCTTCACAAATAACTACGCTAAATATTGTGGTGGAGCCATAAATTCTGTAGGACACTTGAACTTAAAGAATTCCAATTTTACCAAGAACACCGCAGGGGGAGACGGTGGAGCTGTCTTGACATTTTCAATAGACAAGGCCGTTGAATTCTTCAAGAAAGTTTATGTGGATAAAACTCCTGAAGGGGAAATGGAATTCGCTTTCAATGCTACATTAACCGCTGATTTAAGCTATGGAACAAACTAT
>NZ_JAFRJO010000005.1 GCF_017432245.1 Methanobrevibacter sp. | reverse complement strand
GTTTATAATTATATTAAATCATTATTTAAATTTTTTTATTATTTATCTATTTGCCAAGATTTTTAATTAATGTATATTTTTGTACAACAAAGATTTAAATAGTACATTATACATAATAAAGTATACATTATTTAAAATATATAATTAAAATATATATAATAAAGGAGATTAAAAGTGTTTTTTCCCAGTATTGAAGAAGCAAAAGAGATAGCTAATGATCCATCATATAAAAGGATACCAATTAGCTATGAGATATTTTCAGATACAAAAACTTCCATTGAAGTTTTAAGAAGACTTAGGATCTTAAGCAATCATTGCTACATGCTTGAAAGTGTAGAAGATTCTAAAAATTGGGGAAGATACAGTTTTTTAGGATTCAATCCTATCCTTGAAATAACCTGTCAAGATGGCAATCTCTCTATTAAAGGAAAGTCAAGTTTCAGCGATTGTGAAATAGAAGACAGGCAAGAAAAATGTTTCAACATTAAAACAGACAATCCTGGAGATTATATCCGGCAAATTGTTGAAGAGAACAAATCTCCAAAACTTGAAGGCATGCCTCCATTTTCAGGCGGACTTGTAGGTTACTTCTCATATGACTACATTAAGTACAGTGAACCTTCACTTATCTTGGATGCACAGAATCAGGATGCCTTTAAGGATGTTGACTTGATGCTTTTTGATAAGGTAATTGCATTTGACAACTATAAGCAAAAGATAGTTGTCATAGTCAATATGGAAATAAGTGAAGATCAAAGAGCCATAGAAGAAAACTATGCTGAAGCATGCAAATCCATTTTAGACATAGTTGAAATCATTAAGGCAGATAATGTTGTAGACTTGCTTGATGATGACTTCAATCATCATCTAACCAATAAAAAGACACTTGAAGCAAGTCAAAGAATGAGGGAAATTGATTCATTTGAAGAAATGAACAAAATCAGAAATGAAATCACTGCACATTTGCCTATTGAACTCAAATCAGATTTCAGATACCTATTTTCAAAAGAGGAATATTGTGATATGGTAAGGAAGGCTAAAGATTACATAACTGAGGGAGACATCTTCCAGGTTGTGCTCTCAAATAGGATTGAAGCAGACATTGAAGGAAGCTTGTTTGATGTTTATAGGGTTCTTAGAACTACAAACCCTTCACCTTATATGTTCTATTTCTCAAGTGATGATATAGAGATTGCAGGTGCAAGCCCTGAAACCCTTGTAAAGCTTGTTGACAATCAAGTTTACACTTTTCCTTTAGCTGGGACCCGTCCAAGAGGAAAGACAGATGAAGAGGACAGATTATTGGAAGAGGACTTGCTTGCTGATGAAAAGGAATTGGCTGAACATAATATGCTGGTTGACCTTGGAAGAAATGACATAGGAAAAATAAGTGAAATAGGTTCCGTTAAAGTTAATAGATACATGGATATTGTAAGATTCTCACATGTGATGCATATAGGTTCTACTGTTGAGGGAATTCTAAGAGAGGATTATGACTACTTATCCACAATTGATTCAATTCTTCCTGCTGGGACATTGTCTGGAGCCCCAAAGATAAGGGCATGTGAGATTATCAATGAGCTTGAAGACAATAAGAGAGGAATCTATGGTGGAGCTATTGGTTACATAGATTTAACCGGTAATCTAGACACTTGCATTGCAATCAGAATTGCATTTGCAAGGGACAAAAAGGTTTTCATTAGAGTTGGTGCAGGCATTGTTGCAGACAGTGTTCCTGAAAATGAATTTGAAGAATGCAACAATAAGGCAAAGGCAGTAATGAATGCTTTGAAATTAGCAGATGGAGGGATTGAATGATTCTACTCATAGACAATTACGACAGCTTTTCATATAATCTGTTCCAGTTGATTGGTGAAGTCAATCCAGAGATAATGGTTTATAGGAATGACAAGATAAGCATTGATGAGATAAGGGACTTGAATCCTGAAGCAATTATCTTGTCTCCAGGTCCTGGAAGATGTGAAAATGCAGGAATCTGCATAGATATAGTTAAGGAATTTTATCACGAAATTCCAATTTTAGGGGTCTGCTTAGGCCATCAGGCAATCTGCACAGCATTTGGAGCTAAGGTTTCATATGCAAAAAGGCTGATGCATGGAAAGTCTTCAAGAATTTCCTTAGATGCAGATTCAATTTTTAAAAGGTTGCCAAATGAAATAACTGTTGGAAGATATCATTCATTAAGCCTGTTGGAGGATACCCTTCCAGATGAATTGAAAATCATATCAAAATCAAATGATGACGGTGAAGTCATGGCTGTAAAGCATAAGGAATTTAATGTTTATGGGCTTCAATTTCACCCAGAATCAATATTGACACCAGACGGATTGACAATTATGGAGAATTTTTTAAATAAATTATAGTAAAACTGATTAATTAAAGACATTATGAATTTTTAAAAAGCAAAAAAGGGATTTTTATGATTAAGGAAGCAATTTTAAAAGTGTATAAACATGAAGATTTAACTTATGAGGAAGCTTATGAGACAATGGATGAGATCATGAGCGGAAAGGCTAGTGAAGTTCAAATGAGTGCATACTTAACAGCAATGTCAATGAAAGGCGAAACAATTGAGGAAATCACTGCCTCTGCTGAAGCTATGAGGGCTCACTGTGTAAGATTATTGAATGATGAAGAAGTCTTGGAAATTGTTGGAACTGGAGGAGACGGTTCAAACACATTCAACATTTCCACTACATCTTCCATTGTAATTTCAGCTGCAGGTGTTCCAGTGGCAAAGCATGGAAACAGATCCGCTTCGAGCAAATGCGGTGCAGCAGATGTGCTGGAGGAGTTAGGGGTCAATATTCATATAAGTCCTGAAAAAAGCTTAAGTTGCCTAAAGGAAATTAATTTATGTTTCCTCTTTGCTCAAAACTATCATCTCTCAATGAAATATGTTGCAGGAGTCCGTAAGGAACTTTCAATCAGAACAATATTCAATATTTTAGGACCATTGACAAGTCCTGCAGGTGCTTCCATGGAAGTGTTGGGAGTGTATGAAAGGGAGCTATTGGAACCTCTTACAGATGTTTTAAAGAATTTAGGGGTTAAGTCTGCAATGGTTGTCTATGGTTTGGATGTGATGGATGAAATCTCAGCAAGTGACAAGACTGCAGTATGTGAGCTAAAGGATGGCAAGACAAGAACATATGAACTTTCTCCAGAAGATTTCGGTATGGTCATTTCCTCTAAAGAAGATCTTGTTGGAGGAGATGCAAAGGAAAATGCAGAAATCACTTTAGCTGTTTTAAATGGAGAAAAAGGCCCAAGAAGAAATGCAGTTCTATTGAATTCCGCTGCAGGATTGTATGTTGCAGGCAAGGTGGATTCATTGGAAGAGGGAATCAAGCTAGCTGAAGAGGTCATTGACTCTGGAAAGGCATTGAATCAGCTTGAAAGATTCATTGAAGTTACAAATAGATAAATACATTGGCTTACTAATAGATGATTAGCATGTTAGATAAGATTGTTGCAAAGACTGAAGAGAGGTTAATTGAAGCAAAAAGCAATAAGTCTTTAGACAAAATGAAAGAGGAAGTGTCAAAACTTGATATAAGTGATGAATTTCCATTTAAGGAAGCTTTAAGAGACCCTGAAATTGCAATCATTGCTGAAGTCAAGAAAGCTTCTCCTTCCAAGGGGCTAATCGCTGAGGATTTTGATTACATTAAAATCGCAAAGGAATATGAGCAAGCGGGAGCTTCTGCAATATCAGTCTTGACAGAGCCATACTTTTTCAAGGGATCTAACGATTACCTTAAGGAAATTGCTGAAAATGTGTCTATTCCAATTTTAAGAAAAGACTTTACAATAGACGAATATATGATATGGGAAGCTAAATCATTAGGGGCATCAGCTATTCTTTTGATTGTTTCAATACTTGATGATGTTCAATTGAAGAGATATTTGGATTTGGCTCATGAGTTAGGCCTTTCTGCAATAGTCGAAACCCATGATGCAAATGAGATCAGAACTGCAATCGATGCTGGTGCAGAGATAATTGGTGTAAACAATAGAAATTTAGCTGATTTTACTGTTGATATCAATAATAGCGTTAACTTGCGCAGATTAGTTAGTGATGATATATTATTCATTTCAGAAAGTGGAATTAAAACTGCTGAAGATGTAAGAAGATTAAAGGAAAACAATGTTGATGCAGTCTTGATTGGTGAGACATTAATGAAAAGTGATGATAAGAAAGCCATGATTACGGAGTTAAAGAATGGTTAAGATTAAGATTTGTGGAATGAGAAGGTCTGAAGATATAGAAATGGCAAATAGATATAAGCCTGATTTTGTCGGTTTTGTTTTTGCTCAAAGTCCACGTAAGGTATCATATGAACAGGCTAAGGAATTGTCAGAGCTTTTGAGTGATGATATTGTTCCTGTAGGGGTTTTTGTAAATGATCATATGAAGCTTATTGTTGACTTATTCAAGGATGGAATAATCGAAATGGCTCAGCTTCATGGAGATGAAGATGAAAAGTATATAAGGAATCTAAAAGATAAATCAATTGAAGAAACTGGAAAACAAATACCTGTAATAAATGCAATTGAAATAAACGATGGTGCTGATTATAATGCTGAGCTATTGAAGTGGCGAGATTCAGCATCTGACTATTTTATTTTAGACAGTGGAAAAGGCTCTGGCAAAACATTTGACTGGAGTCTTATAGATAAAGAGAGCGAATTCTTTAAGAATTCCATTTTTTTAGCTGGAGGACTGAACAGTGAAAACCTGGCTTTAGCTATTGAGGAATTCAATCCATTTGCAGTTGACTTAAGCAGTTCTGTTGAAACGGATGGATTTAAGGATGAAGAGAAAATCAAGGAAATCATTGAAATTATGGAAAATTATAGATAATAATAATTACTAATAAATATTTGAATTTTATTTGAGAAATTAAGAGATAATTACAAAAAATATTGACTTTTAAAATTGGGGATAAAAGATGAGTAGAGGAAGATTTGGAGTTCATGGTGGGCAATACATGTCTGAAACATTGATGAATGAACTCCTGAACTTAGAGGAACAATATAATCATTTTAAGGAAGATCCTGAATTTGTAGAGGAATTGAACACTCTATTGAAGGAATATGCAGGAAGGCCTTCTTTACTTTATTATGCAAAGAGAATGACTGAAGACCTTGGTGGAGCAAAGATTTACCTAAAGCGTGAAGACTTAAACCATACTGGTGCACATAAGATTAATAATGTGCTTGGCCAATGTCTCCTTGCTAAAAAGATGGGAAAGACTAGAGTCATTGCAGAGACCGGTGCAGGTCAGCATGGAGTGGCTACAGCTACTGCAGCAGCCCTCCTTGGTATGGAATGTGAAGTCTTTATGGGTGAAGAGGACACCAAGCGTCAGGCATTGAATGTATTCAGAATGGAACTTCTTGGAGCAAAGGTTCATACTGTAACTACAGGTTCCAAAGTGCTTAAGGATGCAGTGAATGATGCATTCAGAGAATGGATTTCAAGAGTTGATGACACTCACTATGTAATTGGTTCCACTATGGGTCCACACCCATTTCCAACAATCGTAAGGGATTTTCAAGCTGTAATCAGTGAAGAGATAAAGGAACAAGTCCTAGAGATTGAAGGCAAATTGCCAGATATGGTTATCGCTTGTGTTGGTGGTGGAAGCAATGCTATGGGTGCATTCTACAATTTCCTTGATGATGAAGAGGTAAAGCTTGTTGGTGTTGAAGCTGCTGGAAAGGGAATTGACACTGAATTCCATGCAGCAACAATCGCTAAAGGTGAACTTGGAATTTTCCATGGTATGAAATCCTATTTCTGTCAAGGCAATTATGGTCAGATCTCTCCGGTTTACTCAATCTCTGCAGGACTTGATTATCCTGGAATAGGTCCTGAACATGCTTACTTGCATGATATTGGAAGAGCAGAATATGTAAGCGCTACAGATGATGAGGCAGTTGAGGCATTCGAGTACTTGTCAAGGATGGAAGGAATCATTCCAGCTATTGAATCATCTCATGCAATAGCACATGCCATGAGAGTTGCAGGGGATATGGATAAGGATGATGTAATTGTAATCAATGTATCTGGCCGTGGAGATAAGGATGTGGCAGCTATTGCTCGATATAAAGGAGTTGAATTATACGAATGATTGTAGGGAGGTTTAAAAATGAGTGATAAGAGAGATATAAAGATTGCTGATGCATTCAAGGATGGAAAAGCATTTATCGGATTCTTGACTGCAGGGGACCCTACAATTGAAAAGACTGTAGAGTATGTCTTGGCTATGGAAGAGGCAGGATGTGACTTGGTTGAGATAGGCATTCCTTTTTCAGATCCTGTAGCTGAAGGGCCTGTCATTCAGGAAGCGAATATCAGAGCGCTTTCCAACAATACAAATACTGATGATGTTTTTGAGGCAATCAGACAGATTAGGGAAAAGTCAGATGTTCCATTGGTGTTCCTGACCTATATCAATCCAGTGTTCTACTATGGATATGACAAGTTCTTCAAGAGATGCCAAGAGCTTAATGTCTGCGGTATCATTTCACCGGACCTTCCATATGATGAGAAGGATGAGATTCTTGAAGTGACTCAAAAGTATGGCATTGACATTATCAGCTTGATTGCACCTACTTCAAAGGAACGTATACAGATGATTGCAAGTGAAGCAAGCGGATTCATTTATGTTGTTTCATCATTAGGGGTCACTGGAATGAGAAGTGAGATTAGAACAGACTTAAAATCCATTTTAGAGGATATTAAGGAAGTTACTGATGTTCCTGCTGCAGTTGGTTTTGGTATCAATACTCCAGAACAAGCAGAAAATATTGCAAAAGTGGCCGATGGTGTTATTGTAGGAAGTGCAATTGTTAATATTATTGCAGAGCATGGAGAAAATGCAAAAGAGCCTCTCCAAAACTATGTTAAATCAATGAAAGATGCTATTTCCTAACATCTTTCTTTAATATTTTTAATACTTATTTTCTTTCAATTTTTTATTCTTATTTTTTAATTTTTTATTTTTATTTCATTGATTTGCTTTCATGGTAGCTATTTGCTCGTCACGGCTTTTCAATCTCAAGGTGAATGCAAATGCAATGATTGCAACTATTGTTGCTAAAAACAAACTGATTTTATAACCTAAAATTCCTGCAAATGATGCAATTATTCCCCCAATGAAAGCTCCACCTATCAATTGCCCTGCACTTGAGAGCATATTTACAATAGCTTGGCCTGCTCCTCTCTCGTATGGTTTTGCCTCAGTTAAGACAATATATCTTAAAGGAGCTCCGATGATTGTTACAAGACCTACACCAATCATGCATCCTGCTATTATGAAAAATATTAGATTGCTTGGATAAACTGCAATTGCAAATAATCCTATTGCAAGCATCATTGTTCCAACTGCCATGATCTTACGTGAACCTGCAGAATCCAGGATCTTACCAAGTATTGGTGCTGCAACTGCATTTGCTCCCAATATTGGAATCAGCATGAGGCTTGCGTACTGTTCATTCAATCCCATTGAAAGGATTACAAGTGATGGAACGAAAATTGCTGAAGAGTAGATCATTCCATAGCATAATGTTTCAACACAGGCAATGCGTATTTCCCTGTTTTTTAGCATATGTATTGGCACAATTGATTCTTCTGCCCTTTTTTCTATTTTTAAGAATATTGGAATTAGGATTATAAACATCAATAAAAATGGAAGAACATTAATGGACAAGAAGCTGTTTGTGAAATTGCTTGAATCGATTTGGTTTAGGCCGTAAGCTAAAGATATAGCAAGCAGACTCAATACAATGATTCCTAAATAATCTATCTTCATTTTTCTATCATCTTCAATTTCCGGAAGGATGTAGAATGCAAATGCTATTAGGAATATAGCTATTGGGATGTTTATTGTAAAGCACCAATTCCAACCATATGGAATCAATGCTGCTCCAACCAATGGTCCTCCGATTGCAGAAATGCCAAATACACTTCCAAGTATTCCTAATGCCTTTCCTCTCTCTTCAAGTGGGAATGCGTCTCCGACAAATGCTCCGGCTACAGGGAATATTCCTCCACAACCGAAACCTTGCACTATTCTTCCTAAAAATATTGCCTCTATGCTTAATGAGGATGCTATTAAACAGGATCCTATTCCAAAGAGAATTACATCTAGAATGAATACCTTTTTCCTTCCATAAAAGTCTGAGAATTTAGCCATGACAGGAGAGCCGATCATGAAACTGATTACAAAAAGTGTAAATATCCAACTTGATTCCCTACTTGTCAAGTGGAAGCTTTGTTCGATTGATGGAAGCACTGGCCCTATGATTCCTGTATCCAATGAGCCCATGAATACTCCAATTAAAAATAGCAATAGTATTAAGTTACGTGTTTTCTTATCTAAAGTCTTTCCTTCCATAGTATAAATTATAATATTTGATTTTAAATATTTTTTCTTGAAAGCGTTTAGTTTAAGATAAGAAATAGAATAATTTATTTAAAAAGATAAAATAAGAAAATCAGTGTTGTTCAAGAGAAAAAGAAGGATTAAGTGCCAAATTTAGCCCTTACTTTTCTTATTGTGTATCTTGCAAATGCGAAGTTTAAGATACTTGCAAGGATTCTTCCTGTTGCAAGACCTGTCCAAATACCAACAAGTCCCCAGCCCAAGACTATTCCGAGGGTGTATGTTGCGGTAACTGTAAAGATTACCTCTCTGATGATGGTCCACATCAAACTCATGGTTCCCTTACCCATTCCTTGGTACAGGAAACTTGAAGTCATTCCTGCTCCAGTGAGTGGGAGACAAAGGCTTGCTATTCTCAGGAATCTGGTAATTTCAGGAACCAAAACAGCTGTCTCTTCAGTATATGCAAATAAAGTTGCAAGCTGTGGCGCGAATGCAACCAATATTATTGTAACTGCTGTTCCAAATGCTATTCCAAATTTAACTCCATATAAATGGGCTCTTGATAGGTAATCTCCATTTTTAGCACCGTAAGCACTTCCTGAAACTGCAGATACTGCACTACCAATAGCTGTAAGTGGCATTATAGCAAAAAGGTATAACCTTTGACCTGAGGTGAATGATGCGATACCATATTCTCCTCCAATTGTTGAGATGAACACTAAATATAAGCTTACAGCAACAGACATCATGAACATATCCATGGATGCCGGAATACCTACTTTCAATATGTCTTTAGCTATTTTGGACTCAAATTTGAACTCTCTTAAATTGACATCCACATAGGTGTCCTTCTTGATGAGAATCCAGTAAAGGATTACAGATGCAGATCCGAGAGCGCTGAAGATTGTTGCCATGGATGCACCTGCAGAACCGAAGCCCAATACATAAATGAAGATAGGGTCAAGAATGGCGTTAAGGGTTACAGATACAATCATTGCATACATTGCTCTTTTCATGTCCCCTTCACCACGAAGGATACCGCTTCCTCCATTACCGAACATGAATGCAATAAGACCTAAAAATAGGGGAGTTCCATATTTAAGACCTTCAGCAAGATTTTGTCCACTTGCTCCATAGGTACGAAGCAAAGGCTCTTGAATGAATAAGAGAATCACAGTAAGAAATATTGAAGCCACTAAGAATATTAAAAGAGCATGAGCTGCAGATTTATTGGCACCTTCATGATTTTTTGCACCAACAAAACGGCTGATACTGCTTGTTGCACCATTTCCAAGACCTACACTCACACCATTCAATATCATGAATATTGGAGTTACAAATCCTATTCCTGCAATTGCAGCTTGTCCAAGTCCCGCTACCCAAATACCGTCTATGATATTGTATGATGCTGTTAGAAGCATAGATATCATGATTGGAATAGCAAGCTTTTTAACTGCTGTTTCCGGATTTCCCCTCATTAATTCAACATTCTTATTCGCCATGTCATTACCTTGCTTATTTTAAAGATTTTAAATTTTCTATTTTGATTATTTGTTTTTTATAGTATTTTATTATATTTATTTGATTTTGATTAAAAAAATAGCAAAAATTTTAAAGATTTATTTCTTAATATTTTAAAAAAGAGTTTGTTGGCCATAGTGCTTATCTTCAATTTTCCAATTAATCTCTTCCAAATTGTTTTCCTTTAGGAATTCGTTTGCTAATTTAAAGTGGTTTGAGCCAAAGAATCCTCTTCTTGCTGAAAAAGGGGAAGGATGTGCGGATATTAGAACTAAATGATTAGGATTTGTGATTAATTCCTTTTTAAGTTCTGCCTGCTTTCCCCATAATAGAAATACGATTGGTTGGTTTTGATTGTTGAGTATTTTAATTACATTGTCTGTAAATGTCTGCCAACCGCATTTGCTATGTGAATTTGCATTTCCTTCTTCAACAGTGAGTACAGTATTGAGTAAGAAAACTCCTTGTTTTGCCCAGGATTCAAGGCAACCTGATTCTGGAATTGGATATCCGTATTCTGATTCTATTTCCTTAAAGATATTTTTTAGAGATCTTGGGATTGGATGTCCTTCTGGAGTTGAGAATGCAAGTCCATGAGCCTGTCCTTCTTCATGATAAGGGTCCTGGCCTAATATGACAACTTTAACATTGTCTATAGGGCATAGCTTGAAAGCATTGAATATTTCTTCTTTTGGGGGATAGATTGTTTTTGTTTTGTATTCGGATTCTACAAAATCTTTTATTTTTAAAAAGTATTCCTTTTCAAATTCCTCTTCTAAAACATTGTCCCAACTGTTTCCAATCATAAAATCACTTTTTTAATATGTATTTTTAGGGTTAATTATAAACATTTTTTATTTATTATTTCTTTCCAGTTACCTTATCCAAATATGGAATCTTATCTAAGACAGCTAGAATTGCTAAGCTGATTGCAGTTGTAAGAATCACTAAAACAGGTATCCAAATCAATGAACTTCCATGAGTGAAATTGATGAATTTTATTAAATTGATCTTTATGCAATATAAAACCAGGTATTGAATAAGATAAATTCCATAACTGTAATTGCTTATTGTTGTAAATGCATTTCCTAATCTATTATTTTCCATATCTATGAATGATTTGGTTTTGGATAGGTATTTAAACAGTAAGAATGCATTTGCAGACATGAACAGTATCAATAAATTGAAATAGCTTAATCGAACGAACTGATGAACCAAATGAGACCTTGGAACTACAAAACAGAATATGTACCAAAGGTAAGATCCTATAAATAGTAGAGCGGTTATGATTATAAGGTATTTCCTATCAATTCTTTTTTCCAAGAAGTCACATTTTGCCAAGAAGTATCCTATTACTATATAAGCAAGGAAAGAAAGGTAATAGGTTAATTTAGGACTATATGGATTGAATAGATGGTAATGGCTCAAGCAGATGTAAATTACAGAAAGAATTGCTAAAATTGTGATGAATTTCTGATTGAAATCATTGATGTTGATATCTAATTGCATCGCTTTGTTAATAATGAATATTCCAACATAAGCTATTATAATCATCCAAACGAACCAGAAATGAACTCCTAATGTTCCTGCTGTTCCAAAGAATATCTTAAGAGCACTATCTAGATTGAATCCATGGCTCATAACGCTTGTAAACATTATGTAAACCAATACCCAAAAAAGGAAAGGTATGAATAGTCTTGATAATCTCTTTTTAAAGAATTTTATTAAAGTGTCTTTTTTACCTATAAGCAACGCTCCACTAAGCATTACAAAAATAGGAATTGAAAAGTCTCTAAAACAGTCAAAGAATACAGAAATATAAAGATTAGGACTATTTATATCTCTTGATACATAGGATACAGAGACATGGCAGAATACGATTCCTATTATTGCCAATGCCCTTAGAACGTCATAGTAGAATATTCTTTTGGGTTTAGCCATATTCTCTGATTCTTTGGTGGGATTAGTTTCATTCATAAGATTACCAATAATTTTTTCATTAACAATTGATATTTTATCTATTATTAGATAAATTTATTATGATATGCTTATTTCATCACCCTTTTAAAGATAAAGAACATTATTTTTGCAAATATCTTCTTTATTGGGTTTAGCTTTACAACGGGTGCAAAGTCATGACTGACCAAATCTGTGCTTTTCCAATACTCAGCATCTGCCTTTATAGGGTCTTCAGTTAAAGCCATTGCTCTCCATACGTTATAGAATAGGATATCCATGAATTTAGGGCTGTGGAGCTTATTGGATTCGATGTCCTTTTTGAATTTTTCACTTGCCTTGTCTATTTCCTTTGTTTCAAGATGCTCTTTTCCACCGCAGGCAATAGCTGCCTTATAGACCTTATTGAATCCCCAATGCCTTAAATTCTCATCAATGTATTTTGCCACATCATTTTGTCCTGCTCCTGCTGTAGAAACAAAGACCAATGCTTTCTTTTCAAAGAATTCTGGCCTGTGGTAGAGGTAGGCAGTATGATCAAAGAAGTTTTTAAGAAGTGCTGTCACATTCATTGCATATACTGGAGAAGCGATTATCAACCCATCAGCATTTCTTAGTTTTTCAAGAATTGTGTTAATCTGGTCATGGTGAGGACAATTCTCTTCACTTTCCATAATGCATTTGAAGCAGCCATTGCACATTGGTATCTTCTCTTTCATTAGCTGCACTTCTTCAAATTCCGCCTCTCCTAAAATGGATTTTGCTCTTTTAACCATAGCCCATGTGTTTTTCTTTCTTGGAGAACCGTTAATAATTAAAATTTTCATATCATCACCCACATTTTGTTTTTTTTTATCTTGATTATTTCATATTCAATTGCCCTTCCTGGACTCTTTTCTCTTTGTATTCGAAGTTCTTGTCAAACTCGTTCACATCCTTTTCATCAACATCAAAGACTTTTGGATTGTAGAATAGTCCCTTGTCATAATCTATCTCATCAAAGACATTTTCAAAGATCCTTATCATGAAAAATGGATTTTCATCTTCTGTGTCTGTTCCTTCAAGGTAAATATTGTATTTTGATGCACTTTCGAAACCGAATCTGCTGTAATAGTTTTCATCCCCAACTACAAAAACAAATGGGAAACCCATTTCTTGAGCAAGACTTAATGTATGCCTTATTAATTCGGAGCCCTTTCCTTGATTTTGACATTTTGGATCTATAGCTATTGGGCCAAGGATGATAGCTTCTCCCTTTATATCTCTAAGCTTGATTTCCACTCCATACCTATTTCTCTTGTAAAGGTTTATATGGCCTTTAGAGTAGTTTATATGGCCAATGATATCTTTATCTTCTTCAATCACATAAGCCAAATCTTTTATGAAGCTTGAATCATCTCTTAGATTGTGAACGATATAATGCTCATAGGCTCCAGGTCTGTAGATATTCCAAAAGGCATCTCTTACAAGGTTTTCAACTTTTAGGTAATCCTTTTTCTCTTCTAATCTGATGGCTTTATCAGGGGATTCATTATTTTCTTCATAATTCTCTGCCTTAACGGAATTGAAGAGTATTTTCATATGATTTGTTGTTCTTCTTTCGAAATCCTTTAGGAATTTTTCATCATCTTCAGGATAATTTATTATGAAATGTTCGTATAATAGGAATAATCCGTAGTAATAGAATGATTCTGCAAGTTGCTTGATGTCAGCATCCTTCTTGATGAAATTCATTTCTTTCATTAGATTAAAGAGATCTTCCCAGCCATTGATTGCATATCCTATAATTGCTTCCTTTACAAATTTCTTTATCTTTTCGTTATGATAGGATTCAACCAGGAATATCCTTGTAATCTTCATCATCTTCTCTTCAGAGAGTTTTGAGATGAATCTATCGCTTCCTTCCTTATAGAAATGGTCAAAATCCATATTCAGATTTTCCTTAGGTTGCATTACAGGAGCCTCTTCCTTTAGCATTTCGTTAATGTAATAGCTTAATATGGATTCTAATATTGATTCCTTGCTTTGATAGTGATTATAAATGGAGCTTTCCTTTATTCCAACTTCCTTAGCTATTTGCCGTATAGAAACCCCATCATATCCATATTGTGAGAATAAGTCAATGGAAACATCAAATATCTTTTCTTTTGTATTCTTTTTAGCCATATTATCATCTTTTTTATTAAAATGAAATTATTAAAATGAAATTAAAAATAAATCATAAAACTAACACTTGTTAGTTAAGATTGTATTTTATTATGTTGGCATTGATATATAAAACTAACGATTGTTAGTATAATTTTAAAAAAGATTATGGATCAGGTGATTTCAAATAGCTTTTTTGCATTTTCTGCAGTTATTTCAATAACTTCAGACTCTTCAATATCCAATTCTTCAGCTATTTTTTTAATGACGTATTTTATGTTCAGTGGTGTATTCATTTCCCCTCTTTTTTCTTCTGGAGGCAAATATGGTGAATCTGTTTCAAGAAGCACATGGCCAATGCCTATCTTATTCAGCATTTTTCTTGCTTTCTTGTTGTTTTTATGAGTGACTGTTCCGCCAACTCCTATATAGAAACCTAATTTGATGAATTCCACAGCCATTTCACCGGAACCTTGATAGGAATGCATGGATCCTACTACATTGTGCTTTTTCAAGATGTCATATGTATCTTGCATTGCCTTTCTGGAATGGACAATTATAGGAAGTTCATGTTTTTCGGCCAAGTTAAGCATTTTTTCAAAGAGTTCAATTTGCTTATCCTTATTTTCTTTTCCTTTGTAATAATCAAGGCCTATTTCCCCTACAGCGATGACTTTATCCTTTTTTAGTTGATTATCCAATAGCAAAATGTCTTCATCTGTGATTTCATCTGCAAGAGTGTAAAAGTATCCTAAAGCTGCATAGACATTCTCATAATCTTCTGACAATTTCAATGCTTCTTCATTGCTTTCAAGGTCAGTACCATTCAATATTAGGATAATATTGTTCTTTTGAGCCTCTTTAATTATTTCCTCTGCATTTTCCATTTCACTATTGTAAATATGGCAATGTGTATCGATAATCATTAAATTCCTCACATAAGAGATTATTTTTTCTGTTGATTAGAAAATTATTGCATTAAGTTTTTATTCTTTTAACCTCAATTATTATATAATCAATTAAATTAAATTAAATTTTTGGTGAACTTGGATGGATGAGAAGTTTTTAAGAACAGAAATGTTAATTGGAAAGGAAGGAATGGAAAAGCTAAAGAATGCCAAGGTAGCTGTTTTTGGCCTTGGTGGTGTCGGTTCCTTCGTTTGTGAAGGACTTGCAAGAAGCGGAGTAGGCAATTTTGTTCTGGTGGATTTCGATAAGGTTGATGAGAGCAATATCAACAGGCAGATAATAGCTACAACAAAAACAATCGGCAGAAACAAGGTTGATGTCATGAAAGAGAGAATCTTGGATATCAATCCTGAAGCCAATGTTGAAATTTATAATGAGTTCTACTTGGCTGATAGCGAATCTGACATCATTACAGAGGATTTGTCATATGTCGTTGACTGTGTTGACACTATAATGGCAAAGATTGCAATCATATGCAAATCCAAGGAAATTGATGTTCCAGTCATGTCCTGTATGGGAACTGGAAACAAGTTGGATCCTACAAGTTTTGAAATAGATGACATTTACAAGACTTCCTATTGTCCGCTTGCTAGAATAATGAAAAAAGATTTGAAAAAGAGAAATATAAAGAAGTTAAAGGTATTGTATTCAAAGGAACATCCTATAAACACAAATGATTGTGAAATAAATCAAAATGAAAAGAAGCATAAAGTCAAGGGAAGCGTTTCCTTTATGCCCCCTGTAGCAGGATTAATGATTGCTGGTGAGGTAATAAAGGATATTGCCATCAGATGATTTAATTATTTTTCCTCAACTATCTTTCCACTCATATGCTCTATGGTGATCTCATAAAGTTCTGTAACATCCAAAAGCTTGTCTATTTCTGACTTGGTCTCTTCTTCACTTGGGAAGAACTTGTTTCCTAAATGAGTCAATTTTTCTATTTTTAATTCCTTATCCTTGATTGTTCTCATTCTACCAAAGACAATCACGCTTTTGAATGTGTACCACCAATCGTCTTCTTCTTTTACACCTTTATCCACTACACAGTAGGACACTTTATCATGCTTTTCGATTGCATCCCTTTTATGGCTTTCCATTACAGTTCCATGGAAGTATATCTTCCCATCTACATAAACATGACTTAATGGTACAGCATAAGGATAATCGTCATCTCCAAGCACTGCTAAGACACCACGAGGTTCGTTAATTAAAATTTCTATGCATTCCTCTTCACTTAATGCCTGTTTCTTTCTTCTCATTTCTCTAAACATATTTAATAGTTTAGATTTACTCATAAAAATAGTTAATTAAAAGAATATTTTTTTAAAATAAAATAGTTAGAAATAGTAAAAAGTAGGCACTGGAAAAATAGAAAAAATAAGTAAAATTGTAAAATAAAAAAGAAAAAAGTAACTGGTTATTTAAAACCAGTCTTTAGATGATTCTATAATCTCATCAACGATTATTGGTGCAGAACCGATGTATGTATGAGGATCCATGATTCTTTCAACATCTTCTTTTGTCAAGAATTGACTTGCATCAGGGTCTTCAAGGATTAGGTCTGCAAGTAGCAATTTTTCCTTGTTTGCTTTGATAGCGTTCTTTCTTGCTACTCCATAAGCGGTTTGCTTACCCATTCCTGCTCTTGTAAGTTCTGCCATCAATCTTTCTGCCATGATCAATCCATTTGTGAAATTAAGGTTTCTTTCAATGTTTTCATCATAGAAGATGAGATTGTTCATGAGCTTGATTGTTAAGTTCAAGATGTAATCAGTAAGTATACAAGCTTCAGGGAACATGATTCTTTCACAGGAAGAGTTGGTCAAGTCCCTTTCGTGCCAGAGAGGATTGTTTTCCATTGCTGCATTTACATAGGATTTTACGATTCTTGCAACACCGCAGATTCTTTCAGCAGTGATTGGGTTCATCTTATGTGGCATGGTACTGCTTCCAACTTGCTTTTCAGGGTCGAAGAATTCTCCTAACTCTTGAATTTCAGTTCTTTGCAAGTTTCTAACTTCAAGAGCTATTTTGCTTAAGGTAGTTGCAATGTTTGCAAGGGTTGCTACGAATTCCACATGATTGTCCCTTTGCAATACTTGGTTAGTGATTGGAGCAGGTTTGAGTCCAAGAATTTCAGATACTTTCTTATGAACTTCCCAACCTTGGGTTCCAAGTGCAGCGGTAGTTCCAACAGCACCGTCCATCATACCAAGACAGACATTTTCCTTAGCATGCAATAACCTGTCGTATTGCCTGTGCAATTCATCTGCCCAGATTGCAAATTTCATACCATAAGTGGTTGGAAGTGCATGTTGACCATGGGTACGGCCAATGCAGACTTTCATTTTGTTCTCTTCAGCTAACTTGAGGATTATTTTAGTTAATCTTTCGATCTTTTCTTCCAATACTTCAATTGAATCCTTTAAAAGCAATGAGTTTGAACTGTCTACTATATCATTGGAAGTTGCTCCAAAATGAACATATTCTCCTGCTTCCCCTTCACATACTTCACTTAATCCTTTTGATAGGGAAGCGATATCGTGTTTGGTTTCAGCTTCAATTTCACTTACACGTTCTACGGTAACGAATTTGGTGTTTGCTTTTGCCTTGATTTCATCTGCAAATTCCTTTGGTATGATACCAAGCTCACCTTCAGCTTGAGCCAATGCAGATTCAATATCTAACATTCTTTGCTGCTTATTCTCTTGTTCCCAGATCCTTTTCATTTCTGGAGTTCCATATCTAAATTCTATTGGATGTATTGCCATTTAAACTCTCCTTTGATTGTAGATAATTTGATAAATATAATTTTTTTAAATTAAATATAATTTTTAAATAAAATATTATATTTTTTAAAATACATATCTATTTTTGAATTTTTGATTAAATATATTTTATTGATTTCAATATGATTTTTTCAATTAATTCATAAAGATTTATTAATAACTATAATAAATTATTATTTAGAAAATTAATATTAAGATTAATAATTTAAAAATTAATTATTTAACAATTATTTCTTTATAGGGTGATATGTATGGATTTTAGTGTAAAAGATTTTAATGTAAGACTTCGAACCATTAAACTTTGGGAACTGGTCATTGCAGTAATCATTTCTTTTTTCTTGACAGGTTTTGTTGAGGGATATTTCAATATTTCTTCTGGAGAGTTGGAATATGTCCTTTTCTTCTGCTTTATGATGGTCTTCTTTTTGATTGCCACATATGGTACAACAGGCTTCAATAAGGACGTCAATGACTTGTTTAAAGCCCGCAATATTCTAAAGGTTTTGATTTTAGCCATTTCAAACATGTTTATTGCAATTTTCATTCAAAATATGTTTTTCCCTTTGGATTCCCTTTTAAATATGGTAAATTCAATTTCCCTACCTTTATTGGATGTGATTACTGGATCAAATAATCCATTGCTTTTCATCTTTGAGATGTTTTCAGCGATTATCATAGCACCAATATCTGAAGAATTGTTCTTTAGGGGAGTTTTATTCAATAGATTAAAAATCAGAAAAGGATTTGTCTTTGGATTAATTGTTTCATCAGTCATTTTTGGACTATGCCATTTGAATTATCCAGACCATATTTCCCATGTTATCTATACTTGCATAATGGGAATGACTCTATGCATTCTATATTCAAGGACAGACAATTTATTGTTGAATATGGTAGTTCATTCATTCTATAATCTTTTATCATATCTCATTGTATATACTCCACTGCAATATTTGCTTTTAGGCAATGATTTTGGTGCATTAATGGGCTTGATGCTATTAGCATCCTTAATATTTATTCCAGTTTATATTCTTTATTTCACTTTTAAACTGAAATGATGCTCATCTAATTTAATTGAAAAAATTTATTATTGGCGGTTGTAATATTAAGTTGTAATATAAAATCATTTATTTAGATTATTTTTTTTAATTTATTGGTGAATAAGATGGACTTTAATGTAACTGACTTTAATGTGAGGCTTAGAACAATAAGGTTAAGAGAAGCTGTTTTGGCTATTGTAATTGGATTTGTCTTAAACGTGGTTCTCATTGCAATATTCCCTCCCTTAGGGGATGCTGATGAACTAGTGATCATGCCTCTTTTAGTTTTTGTTCTATTGTTCTTCATTTGGGCCTTAAGAGGCACTCATGGTTTAAGTGATGACTTTTCAAAGCTTTTTGAAAGGGATAATCGTCGGGAAATATTCTATATATTTCTAATAAATCTCTTATTTGTATTTCTCATTGTGGCATTATTTGCAAATTTTGATATACTTAATGGTTTTGTATATCCTGAGATGGAACCTTTGTTGGATTTTACTCCTACTTATTATGACCCGTTATCCTTCATTCTGGAAGTGATTTCCTCGATCATACTTGCACCTATTATTGAAGAATTGTTCTTTAGAGGTGTCTTATTCAATAGATTGAAAATCAGAACAGGTATAGTGGCTGCTATGATCATTTCTTCAGCCCTCTTTGCCATTGGACATGAATTCGGTGGAATTACCAGTGCCTTTTTATTTGGAATCTGTATGTGCATAATCTATCTAAAAACAGATAATATCCTTATGACAATGTCAATTCACTTTTTAAATAATCTGGTGGCTGTACTTCTTGAAGTGGTTAATGCAGATGCATTCCTATTCCAAATGCCGCTTGCACCTATCACAGGGATAGTTTCCGTAATTGCTGGTCTTTTGATAATAGTCTACATCTTTGAAGAGATTAAGCGATTAAGGACTTAGGGCATTTTTCATGCTTTAATTCTTTTTATATTTTTTAATTTTTTAATTTTTAATGTTGTTTTACTTTTTTTAAATCTTACAATTTTTGACTATTTTCATAGAAACATTTATATATGATGTAATATAATTTTTACATATAGAAATGTAAAATAATTTTTACATTTGGAATTTATTTATTACATTTGGAATGTATTTGTTACATGTTTATATTTCTATATTAATCAATATTGTTTAAGTGATCATATGAAAACAATTATAAGATATTTGAGGCAGGAGATTAAGTTAAGTCAGCAAGATTTAGCTGAATCTGTTGGTGTAACTCGTCAAACAATCAATGCCTTGGAAAACGGGCGGTATAATCCCTCTTTGCTTTTAGCATATAAAATAACAAGAATCTTGAATGAAGCTACTTATGGCGAAGATAAGGATTCCTATTTGAGCATTGAGGATATTTTTAAATTTAGTGATGACGACTTTAAAAATTAAACATTTCAAAGTTTTGATGGCTTTGATTTAAATTTATTTATTATTACTTGTTAAGGGGTTAAAAAATGATATTAGATATTTATAAGGATTCTTTAGAATATTCTGCTAAAGACTTAAAGACTTTATTGATATTGGGAGCAACTTACTTTTTAAGTTTCCTTTTGCTTCCAATATTCTTGATTTACGGTTATTCATACAGAGTAACCAAAATCTCTGTAGAAGGTATGATTAATGGTAATGATCCATTGCCAGAATTTGACAACATCATTGACATGTTTGTAGACGGTATAAAGGTTGTTCTGGTCTATCTGATTTACTTGATAGTTCCATTTATAGTATTCTTCTTGTTTGCACTGGTATCCAGCTCAATCGGAGGATATGGTGAATCTGTATTAATGGCTATCGGCACTGTCATTACTGTTGTACTAATCTTATTCGCTTATGTTATGAGCATGTTCGGAGTAGCACACATGGCAAATAATGGTGATTCTTTATCTAAAGCATTTGATTATAAGGAAATATTTGAAATCATCAAATCTGTTGGCGTTACAAGAAGTTTAGGGGCTTACATTGGTTTAGTTATTATTTGCTCAGCAATTTATGCGGTTGTTTTCTTCTTGATCTTATTTGTATTCGGATTCTTCGGAATATTTACCGGAACTTTAGGATTTGCTATGGCAGCTGGCGGAATATTTGTTGCAGGATTTTTCATAGCTTACCTTGTAATGTTGTTTATTGTAGGTCCTTACACCATGATAATGCAATCAAGAGTAAGCGGATTATTATACAATCTTCATTAGATAATTAAAAACTTTAATATAAACAATCTTTAAAATTAAAAATTATTAATTTATATTTTATTATTTTCTTTATTGGTGATTTTATGGCTAGTATTACTGATGTAGTTAAAGAAGGATTGAAATATCCTTTAAACGATGGAAAAAAGGTTTTGACTTTAGGTATTATATTCCTTGTTTCAAGTCTTGTCTCATTGGCAATGGAATTTTTGGTCTTTGACAATATGAGAATTTTAGCGGACGTGGCTCCTGTTGAAACAGTTCAAGCAGCATTATCTGCTATTCCTCCAAGCAGCATGGCTTTGATTGTCTTGTCTTGGATTGTAACATTTGTATTGATGGTATTCGCTTCAGGATACATTTATGATGTTATTAAATATGGTATAGAAGGAAGATCAGAACTTCCAGAGTTCGGTGACATTAAAGGATTATTAGTGAATGGTCTTCGTGCATTCGTTGTTGGATTAGCTTATTCCATTTTACCTATGATTCTTTTCTTCCTTGGATTGATGTTAACTGTAAACGAATCTGTAGGTGCTTCTGTCAATGCAATTGGTGGAATCATATTATTAGTTGCTATCATATTTGCAATATTCGTTTCTTTAGTGAATGTAATGGCATTATGCAATATGGTGGACAAGGATGAATTTGCTGCTGCATTCAGATTTAAGGAAATCTTAGGATTAATCAAGAACTTAGGATGGGGAAGATACATAGGAATTTTACTCTTCACTGTTATAGTAGCTATGATTATCTATGTATTCTTTGGCTTTATTTTCGGAGCTATTGCTGGAATCATCAGCATGATAGTGGGTTCTGCATTTGTTTTGGCTTTAATTAATATGATTCTCAATTCATTGCTTGTCAATCCATATGTCAGCATTGCAATAAGCAGAGTATATGGATCAATTTACAAAGAAGCAACTAAAACTGAATTAGAAACTATCTAAAATAAGAAAATTAGAAACTAT
>NZ_JAFRJO010000085.1 GCF_017432245.1 Methanobrevibacter sp. | reverse complement strand
TTCTTTTTTTAATATTTTTATTATTTTTCTTATTTTTCTAATTTCTATTATTTTCTTATTTTTCTTATTTTGAACTAGGTTATTTTTTTAAATTTTAACTAAAATTGAAAATTTATATCTTAAGATATAGATACTGTTAATTTGAAATATATTTTTTTAAAAATGATTCGATTTAAATATATTTATGATTAATTAAATTATACTTAATCCAGTAAAATATGTTTTTAAATGTATCTTAAATTAATTAAATTGAATAAAAAATCTATACCAAAAATCAATTTATAAAAACTTAATATTGAATGAAAAACAAATAAATTATAGTAAACTGCAAGAAAAAAATAAATATGGATTTAGGCGAAAATATGTTGTACAATATAAAAATGCGTTCTTCAAAAGGTGGCCCTCATGAAAAGGGAGGAAAACATATATCAGGTGCTGAACGTATTTTAAGAGATGATGAGATTGAAGATGAAATAATCAGAATGTACCAAAGGGCTCTAAATCATGAAAAAGGCAGCGTAGACTTTATCAATATAAAAATTCAAAAAGTGGATGAAGAAGACATTGTTTACGTTCCTCAATTATCAATTGAAGAATTTGATGTAAAATCAAAAGAGGAAGGATTGAAATTAGCTAAAGAGCTTCTTAAAGAAAGTGATGTGGAAGAAATAGCTATTGAAAATGGAATTGGATCTCTCTTAAAGCTTCAAGACAGCATGCATGGAGCAATACTCCTAGATAAGGATAATGGAAATAGACTGGATGATAGAGCATCAAGAGGCGTTAGAGCTACAGGAATGGGTTTTGCAGATAATTTTGAATATGAAAGAATAGATAAGATCAATCCTGCAAATGATGTCAATGAAGAGGACATTCCTGGAATACATTTTAATGAGGCATTGGTTCTTGCTTCCAAGGTTGCAAGCTGCAAGGGAATAATAGCTGAACTATGCTGGTCTGATGATCCGAACTATCTAACAGGATACATCTCTAATGAAACAACTTATAACAGAATATCTATCATGAAAGATAAAGGAAATACAATAGGGGGAAGAATCTTCTTTGTGGATACAAACCTATTGGATGATGATTACACATTAGATGATTTAATAGATTACCTGGAAAAACAAGTGGTTTTAATAGAATAATAAAAAGAGCTGAAAAAATGAATCAAAAATTAGAAATGGGACTTCAAAAGGAATTGGAAGAACTTGAAAACAATGATCTTAGAAGAACAGTAGATGATTTAAGATTTATTAGCTCAACTAAAGCAATTGACAAGAATAATAAGGAATACCTTGTCTTTGGAACCAATAATTATTTAGGATTAACCCATCACCCACAAGTCATTAAGGCATCAAAGGAAGCTAATGAATATGGAACAGGTTCAACTGGTTCAAGACTAACTACTGGGGCTTCTTTTGAGGCAAGAAAGCTTGAAAACAATCTCTCCAAGTTTAAAAACACTGAATCTACACTTATTTTTAATACAGGATATATGACTAATTTAGGAGTGATTTATGCTCTAACAAAGGAAAATGATGTCATATTCTCTGATCAATTGAATCATGCAAGCATTATAGATGGAACAAGAATATCTAAAGCTAAAGTCAAAGTCTATAATCATAAGGACACTTCAGATTTAGAGAATCTTATCAAAAAAGAGCTTAAATCAAATAATAAATCTAATTTTTTTATAGTTTCTGATGGAGTATTCAGCATGGATGGAGACATTGCTCCACTTCCAGAACTGGTAGAAATAGCTAACAAATACAGCTGCACTCTTATAATTGATGAAGCACATGCAACTGGAGTAATCGGCAAAAACGGAAAGGGTACAGTTGAATACTATAAGGACAAGACAGGAATTGATTTAACTGACTCTGTTGATTTGCAAATAGGAACATTAAGCAAAGCACTTGCATCAGAGGGAGGATTTGTCTGTGGAAAGCAAGTCTACATAGATTATCTTATAAACAAATCAAGACCTTTCATATTCTCAACAGCACTTTCCCCAGCTACAATAGCTAGTGCAAATGCTGCTTTAAACCTACTAAAAGAAAATGGTGAAGAATACTTATCTTCCTTAAATGAAAATACAAGACTTATGAGAAATTTGCTTAGTAATGCCGGATTAAACATTGCTGAAGGAGAAACACCAATCATACCAATCATCATAGGCCCTGCAGATTTAGCAAACAAAATCTCAAAAGAATTGGAAAAAGAGGGAATTTTAGTATCTGCTATCAGACCACCATCAGTTCCTAAAGATATGAGCAGATTAAGATTAACTGTTATTGCCACCCATTCAAAAGAAGAAATAGAATACACTGCTCAAAAAATAATTGAAATTTGGAATATGCTAAAATAATTATAGATTTAATAAGAAAAGAAAAAATAAAGAGTAATGGTATGCCGAGAGTAACCCACATTCTGTTTTATACAGCATTCATCTTAGCGAACTACTCTGCTTCCCTTAGAGGTCATCAGCATATT
The DNA here is from genome assembly GCF_017432245.1 of Methanobrevibacter sp. Taxonomy (GTDB): domain Archaea; phylum Methanobacteriota; class Methanobacteria; order Methanobacteriales; family Methanobacteriaceae; genus Methanobrevibacter. The sequence continues at coordinate 349 of NZ_JAFRJO010000085.1, read as the reverse complement.
TGTTCTTGCATCCTGTAGATTGGCCGTTTCACCGATTCCTTTAATGTCCATCAGTCAAGCATCATTGTCATCCATCAAAGGCCGTGTCGTTTCTGCTCCAGAGTCATACTTCTCAGCATAAGTCTTTCAACTTTACAGTCTATATGATGTGCGGAGTTTCCCTAGTTATAAAAACCAGCAGCTGTCTTCGGCTTACCATTAACAATACTATTTTATTAGTTATAGTATAAAAAATTTAATAAAATAGTGAAAATAAAAAAATTAAAAAATAGAAAAATAAGAAAAAATAAAAAAATAAATTATGAAGTCTTGTTCTGAACCATAATCAGCTTACCCGTAGATGGATCCT
>NZ_JAFRJO010000084.1 GCF_017432245.1 Methanobrevibacter sp. | reverse complement strand
TTGTTTTCCAAATAATCACGAATCATCGTGTTTGCAACATCCCTAACTTCAATTAAAGGAATGTCATGTTCTACAGAGATTCTGCGTAAATCCTCATATTCAGGTCTATGAGAAATAATATCATCACCAAACAACCCTATTTTGAAGTTGATAGTATAAATATGATTGCCTACATTAATATCCAAAGGAACAAATTGTCTTTCAGCCACTCCCCTATGAGTGTTTTCAGAGACTCTAATGCCTAAAGTGCCTGTTTCCCTAAAGAGGATATTTACTAAATGGTCAACCAAATCCGGTTTTGAAATAATTTTAATTAAATGGCCCGGCCTATTTTTCTTCATGGTAATAGGCACCATTGAAACATCTCTTGCCCCTTCAATCAAGAGCAAGTCAAACAAGAATCCTAATTCCTCCCCAGACATATGGTCAATATTGGTTTCAATTACAGAAACCTTATGCTTTCCATTGACATTTCTAGATTTGATGACCCTTAAGACATTAGGGAAATCAAATTCCTTTGAACCGCAACCGTATGCAATCTCTTCAGGAGACATCATAGGAGCGAATTCTAAAAATTCATCACAGAATTCCATATACAAAGCGCAACCAGTAGGTGTTGCAAGTTCGGAATTTACTGGACCCCCAATGCATTTGGCTTCCCCTTTTGAGAAATCTTTAAAGGAATCCTCATTTAATCCTTTGAGAATATCCAAGCTTGCAGGAGCAGGGACAGGAATTCTTCCATGTGCAGTTTCAATCACTCCACCGCCAACAGCAATAGGAAGACCAACTACCTTATCCTTATCCATTCCTAAATCAAAGTAAGCACAAATGGAACCTAAAACATCTGCAACCGCATCTGCAGCACCAACTTCATGGAAATGAACCCCCTCAAGGCTTTTGCCATGGACTCTGGACTCTGAAATAGCTATCCTTTTAAACACCTTTTTAGCCATTTCAACCATTTCATCGGTTAAATTTTCAATATCTGCATATTTCAAGAGATCAATCTTTTCAATGAAATCTTGAAAATGAATATGACGATTGTTTTCATTATCTTCATCAATTGTCTTGACATTGCAAAATGTAGCATCAATTCCTGACTTATCTACCTTGTTTAAGGACACTTCAACTTCACCAAAGTCTACAGCCACATCTTCCATAAGGTCTTTAACTTTTTTCCCGTCAGCTCCCAAATCCACAAGAGCCCCAATAATCATATTCCCAGATATTCCTGCATTCTGAGGGTCAATAATATAAACCATAAAATTACTCCCTTAAGCTTAAATCGTAATCATAAAATTTTCAATCAATATTAAATCTGTTTAATAACTATTTAAATAAAATTCTCTAAACTAATATATATAATTACAATTAAATAATATTTGTTATATAAATATATTCATAATTAGATAATTAATCAAATTATTAATATCATTAGGTATTAGGATTAAAGCAATGAAAAGAGGAATTTAATTGTCTAAAAAAAGTAAAAGCAATAAAAACAACAAGAAAATCCAAAGCATCAAAAATGAGTTGGTTAATGGAGAATTGATCAAAAATGAAGATGCTTTATACATTAATAATCCAGATTATTTTTTAACATTCAGTGATTTGGAAATAAGTGATGGAATTGACATTATAGAGAACATCATGGTCTTGTCAGACAATTATATCAGTTTCAATAGGGAAAATGAGGATGAACCATTAAACGATGTTGAACTAATGGAAATCACTGAAGAATATAAAGAAAATAATGAGATTGATGGAGGTTATATCGCTCAAAGCTTTGATAAAATAGATTTCATAAGCAATACTTATGAGGATATAACTGTCATTACTGTAATTTCCAATGACCTTGAAGTTCAGGATTTTTACAATGAACTGAAAGTTGTCAATAGCTGGAAAGGATTTGAGAATGCTAAACTTGATTTTGGACATATAATTCTTTTAAATCATGCATTCAGTCCTAAATTACTCATACAACTTTATAAGGTGGCAACTAAGCAAAAAGCCAAATTCTTTGAATCCCTTCACTTGCCTGCCCATATCAATCATATCTTAAACAACAATGATTTCTTGGTTATTGCATCCAATCTTCCAGAGGAAACTTTAGATCAGGACTACATAATGGAAATCGGTTTAGACATTACCAATATGGAATATGAAGATGATGACATAGATTTGGAAGAATTTATAGAAAGAATTGAGGATGCAGTGGTTATCAGTTGTGAAGATGCATTGGAAAAGATTGATTTGAATATTGGCATATTGGATTATCTTGTTAGTGAAGGAATCCAAATTGGAGATATGATTGAAGTTGGAATGAGTCTTTTGGAAAACATTGAAGAAACTGATGAATTGAAAGAAAGATTTGAAAAGCAATTACTAAAATCAGTAAGCGATAAGAACATTAATGCACTATTAATCGCAGCAATTAGAATGGAAGAAGACCTTAAAAAAGGAAGAGTCCGAGAAATAAACTTAAATGAAAAATTGATTCATTTCTATCCAGATGAACTTATCGGTGCAACAATTGCGAATCAAATAGCTGGAACAAAAGCATTACTGAACTTCAGAAGATATTCAAAAGAAAAACCGGGAATATTATATGGATTAGGACCTGTTTTATCAAATACATTTGCAGGATTGATTGCAGGATGCATGACAAAAATACTCGAAGAATGAATTTTTAAGATTATTTACGAATTTTAAATAAATTGTGGATTAATAAATTTAGATGAATTATTAAACTAATGATGGATTTGAAAATATGAAAGATGAAAATAATGATGACTACTTTGAAAAGCAAACCCCTTCAATATTACGTTCAATTGGAGGGTTATTGACTTTTTCAACAATACTCCCTTTAAACATTTACACAACTATTGATGAAATGGCAAGATTAACTTGGTTCTGGCCAGTATTAAATGGACTTATAGGATTAATAGCCACAATTATCGCATTCATATTAGCAAAATTCATCCATTTTGACCCATTTTTGATTGCAACAATAGTCTATGGATTCCTATTATTGATAAATGGATTTAATCATTTTGATGGACTGATGGACTTTGGAGATGGAGTGATGGTCCACGGTTCCCCAGAGAAAAAATTAAGCATTATGAAAGATCCTATGACTGGTGTTGGAGGAATATCCACTGGATTTATTGTAGGGACAATTACAATAGCTGCATATACCTCTTTAATTAATTATGCATATGCTGTCAGCCTTAAATTCCTTTTATTGATAATAGTGGCAGAAATCGCTGCAAAGATAGGTCTAACAACTTGTTGCATAAGTTCGCAATCATCAGAAGATGGAATCGGCAAATATTTCATCAAGTACATGAACTTGAAAAATTATGTTATTGGATTAATCATTTGCTTTATAATTGCAGTAGCATTAAGTTTAAGCCCTGGAATCCACATAGGACTCTTAGGTATTATTGGAGGAGCATTTGGTGGAGCATTAACAGCATTGCTTGCTAAAAAACATCTTAAAATTGCAAATGGAGATGTTCTTGGAACCTCCAATGAATTAGGCAGACTTTTCTCATTAATAGCTATGTTAGTATTGATATCAATAAATTTCAGTGCTTTAATTTAAATTAATTAAATTGAATTAAATAAAAAACTTAAAAATTATTAAAAAAACCAAAATTGAAAAAATTAAACTTTTCAAATTATCTTATTGTAAAGAGTGAAAAAATGAATATAAATGTTTTAAGATTAGATCATAGAATAGGAAGAGATACACGAATTACAACCCATGTATGTTTAACTGCAAGAGCTTTTGGTGCAAGTAAAGTATGGTTAGCAGGAGAAGAAGACCACAGCATGATGAAAAGCGTGAGAGATATTGCAGACAGATGGGGAGGAGACTTTGAAATTGAATATAACAATTCATATATGGAAGTTATAATGAACTGGAGAGAAAATGGAGGAAAAATAGTTCATTTAACCATGTATGGTTCTCAAGCTCATGAAATTGTAGATGAAGTACGTGAAACCGGTGATGATATCCTAATCATCGTTGGTGGTGCGAAAGTACCGACAAAAGTCTATAAAAATGCTGATTGGAATGTTTCTGTTACCACCCAACCTCATTCTGAAGTTGCAGCACTTGCCATTTTCCAACATCTTTTGATGGAAGGTAAGGAATTTGATTTGGAATTTGAAAATCCTGTATTTGAAGTTATTCCAACTGCTCATGGAAAAACTGTAAATATTCATGATGAAAATAGAAAAATCAATAAAGAAGAATAAAAAAGAAGATAAAATATTTCACCATAAAAAATAATAAATTATTTAACAATAATTTATTTATCTTTTCCACCATACGCCTAAGAAATAAAATCATCCAAACGTTTTAAAGCCTTCATTTTATCATATTTATCTAATTTTGCCTGATAGAGAGCATCCTTTACAGTGGCTATTGAATGATCATAAACATCCCTATCAACAGGATATGGGAAACCATCTTTTCCACCATGACTAAATGAATATTTTACTGGGTCTTTCCAACTTGCAGGTTCGCCAAAAACCAGATCAGAAATTAAAGCCAAAGCCCGGATTTTTTTAGGACCGATGCCTTGAAGCAAAATCAAGTCCTCATACTTTTCTGGTTGAATTTCCCATGCATTTTTTAAAACCTCGAATTCCTTATCAGATAAATCCATATCCAATACTTGATGATGTTCAGGCAAAGTAAGGGAATTATTCTCTTCTATGCTAAAATCAGTTAAAAGAAGTTGATTAGAATCTTTTCTTTTGAAATAAGTTCTTAAATGGTCGGGATTATCATTAATCAAATCAACACTAATCTTTTGTGCTTCAACACTATCCTTAGAAGCCATATTCAGTGCAACGGTTTCTTTCTTATCACAGGATATTCCATTATGAGGGTCCTCTAAAAAACTTGTTACATTTTCACCCATCCAATGATAACGTCTTGCGTATTTGGTTGCAGTGTTCATTCCTTGCTGTACAACTGCCCAATCTCCTTTCTCAGTGATGAAGAAATTATGGACATATAAATTATATCCATCCTGTAGGCAGGAGTTGTCTACCTTCGCAGATAACTTGCTTGAATGAATCATATCTTCAACATTTGAGCTTTTAAGATTGAATATCTCTCCAGCCCTTTCAATTCCTTGAGGAGTTTTGCGGGAAGCGATTCCTTTTCCACCAGAGATATAGATTCCATGCTTTTCCGGATCAATTGAGGATTTTAATGCGCCAAGAGTTGTAGTAGTTGTTCCAGAGGAATGCCAATCAAAGCCGATTACACATGAAAATGCTTGGAACCAATAAGGGTCAGATATCCTGTTTAAGAATTCATTAGTGCCGTATTCATCTATTACCACTTCAGAAATTGCACCAGATAATTTAGTCATTCGATCAAATAACCATCTTGGTGTATGTCCTCCATGCAGTGGCAGATTAGTTGTTCCCCTTCGTTGCATAAAAATACCCCTAAAAAGTTCTAATTAATATTATCTTAAAAATAGTATATAAAATTAAAAAGAGCATTTGAAAAATAATAAGAAAAAAATGAGAGAGTGGGTGAAATAAATATTCTTATAAACAATCGAATATATGAAAAATAAAAAATTATAAAGACTCTCCATGCGCAATAGCTACAATTCCAGGAATGTCTTTAACTTCCAATTCAAAGAAAGCTTCCATTCCTTCCTCTTCGTAAGCTACACATTTTTTAGATATGACATTATTTGTAAGTAGTGCAGCCACTGGTGGAGTGACTATAAAAACAGAATTATATTTATTTAAGTTTTCCTTAGTCTCATCAGATAAAGACCCTTTACCTATATGAAACTTAACTCCATATTTGGATAATATTGGAATTGATGATTCTATTTCTGCTTTATTGCTTGTAGTTGGAGCAATTCCTGCAACGCTAAATGCAGTATGCATAATAGCCATACCCTCAAAATCAAAAGGATATTTATCTGTATCCTTATCCTCTATAGATTTAACTAATTTTGGCAAAACTGCATCTCTACCGCAATACATTAAACCGGATAGAGATATCTTATCCCCAACTTTCAAATCATTTATAACATCATCACTAATGGGAGTTTGTATTTTTTTCATATAATTAAATATTTTTTTAAAATTTATAAAATTTTCCAAAACAAAATTATTCTAAAGTGTGAAAAATAATTATTCTGTAAAAGTGAAAATCTGCTAAAAAATTTAATATGTTTTAATTAAAATAACGACTAATTAAATCATGTGAATTATTAAAAAAGTATAAAATAATTTAACATATCTTTAATATAATGAAATCATATCAAATGAAATAATATAAAAATATTAATTATATACATCAAAGCATAGAAAAGTGATAAAAAATTAAAAAATTAATGAAAATGAATAGAAAAGTGATAAAAAATTAAAAAATTAATGAAAATGAATAGAAAAGTGATAAAAATTATAAAAAAGAAAAAAAGAAAAAGTTTTTTAAAAACTTTTTTAAATTTTGGAATTATTCTAAATTCCCGTCGATTACACCAAGCTTTTCTTGGTCCTCATCATATGATGATCCTATTAATTCACCACTAGCATTATCAAATTGACGGAACCCACCATCTTTGTAAGTGACTTCACGGAAGTATCCTTCACCATTCTGATAATTGAATTTTACCACTTCACTTACAATGTCACTTCCACCATCTGAACTTGAACCGCCAGATGAAGTAACTTGGTCTACCTTATCAGCTACCTTATGAAAAGTGCCAGAATTGCCACCGTCAGCAATGTCAGCAATATCGTCCATAAATACAAATGCAAATGCACCGCCTGCAATAAGTATTACTGCAATAGCAGCTAAAATTAAAACAGAGCTTTTCAAATTATCACCTCTTTTAATCTTTCATTTATTTTATTGAATATGCTTATTAAAATACTTTTCTATTTAAAAAAAGTATGAAAATCCTCTAAAAATCGATTCAAACATAAAAAGAGATATGAAAGAGTAATAAAATAAAAAAAATATTAAAAAAATAAGTAAAATAACTAAAGAGATTTATTTATCTCATCCAAATCATTTATAAGTTCAATTAAATGTTCTTTTTTAATATGATTCATTAAAATAACTCTAATGGCTTTAGGATAAGATGAACAGGATATTTTCCAATTTCTTTCCTCAAGCAATTGAGCTAATTCAAAAGTCTCTAAATATGGGTGATTAAAAGCAACAATATTCAATTTAGGCTCGACAATCAATTCATATCCTAACTTTTTAAGATTGTCTGCTAAAAAGTGAGTTTTTTCCATTGCTTCGATAGCATTGTTTGCATAGCCCTCTTTACCCAAATAGCTCATTACCGCATATGTTGCAGCTGCAGAAGCACCTAAACGAGTGCCTACAATTGTAGATTGGTTTTTAATGGTCAAGTAAGGTGAATCAACAGACATTGCATCCAAATAGGATTGGTCTCTAAATAAAATTCCTCCTGAAGGAATTGGTGAAAGCCCCATTTTATGAGGATCTACGGTAATGGATTTGACACCTTCAAGTGAAAAGTCAAAGTTTGGCAAATCATATCCCTTATCTTTTAGGAATGGAATTGAAAAACCACCGAATGCCGCGTCCACATGTAGATGAATATCATTTTGAAGGGCTATTTCAGATAAATTTTCTATTGGATCAATCATGCCCAGTTCAGTAGTGCCTGCAATGCCAACAATAGTTACAGTGTTTTCATTAATGTTCTCTTCCACATATTTAGGATCGATACGGTAATTCTCATCCAAGTCTACACGAATCAATTTCAAATCAAGCATGTCTGCCGCTTTTTTAAAGGAAAAATGAGCGGATTTAGGAACTATTAACTCTCCCTTTTTAATTCCCTTATTATCTCTTGCAAGATTTCTTGCAGACCTGATTGCCATGATATTGGCTTCAGTACCACCAGTTACCATATGGCCTACAGGATTTTCAATGGATAAAAATGAACCAATCATGCTTAATACTTCATCTTCCAATAATTTAGTTCCTTTAAAGAGACCAGGATCTCCTAAATTGGAATCAATGAATTTAAAAAAAGCTTCTTTTGCAATAGGATGTGCTTCAGTACACATGGAACCTAAAATTCTTCCATCAGAATATTTGCAATCCATTGACTGAAATTCATCTAATTGATTGAAAATTTCATCATGAGATATTGGTTTTTCATTCATAAAAATTACCTGAACTTAAAAATAAAATGAAAGGAATAAAATTAAAATTATATTTATATAATATTTGAAAATAAAAAAATTAAAAATAAATTAAACTTCGTAAAATAAATAAAAAAATAAAGATTTAAAAGATTTAACTTTTAAATCATAGTCAATTTAGAATTATAATTGTTTTCTTGCTGCATCAAGCATAATTTTCTTTTCAGCTCTTGCAACAGTTTTTCTTACTTCCTCTACTGCATCAGTATTGGAAGATACACTGGTAATTCCAAATTTAACAAGTTTTTCAACGATATGAGGTACACTACCTGCTTGACCACAGATACTGCATGTTACACCTGCTGCTGCACAATGCTTAATGGTTCTTTCAATTAAAGCCATTACTGCAGGGTGTTCTTCGCGATAGTGTTTTGCAACGAACTCATTGTTTCTGTCCACTGCAAGAGTGTATTGGGTCAAGTCATTGGTACCAAGACTTACAAAGTCAATTCCTTCTGCAATGTATTCGTCAATAAGAATAGCTGCTGCAGGAATTTCAACCATCATACCAAATTCAACATCCACTTGAGGTTCCATACCTACTTCTCTACATAATTCTTTAGCTCTTCTGAGTTCAGAAGGATGTTGTGATAATGGAATCATGATTCCAATGTTTGTGTATCCTTTATCGTGAAGCTTTTTAATTGCTTTGAATTCTGCTTTTAGGATTTCAGGTTCATCCAATTCTCTTCTGATACCTCTCCAACCTAACATTGGGTTGTGTTCTCTAGGTTCATTTTCTCCACCTTCAAGGGTGATGAACTCATCGGTAGGAGCATCAAGAGTTCTGTACCATACAGGTTTTGGATAGAATTCATCTGCTACTTTTAAAACACCTTCAGCAATAGTATCTACAAGTTCATCTTCTCTTCCATCAAGGATGAATTTTTTAGGGTGAACACCAGTAGATAACATCATGTGTTCGGTTCTAAGTAATCCTACACCATCTGCACCGGTTGCTGCTGCTTTTGGAGCTGCTTCAGCCATACTTACATTAGCTTTGACTTCGGTAACAGTGACCAATGGAGTTGCAGAGACTTGAATTGCACCAGCACTTGCAACTTCCTCTTCAGCACCTTTGATGATACCTTTGTATACTAAACCTTTTTTACCGTCAGCAGTGACTTCATCATTTTCTTTTAAGGTAGTTGTTGCATCTCCAGTACCTACTACACAAGGAATTCCTAATTCCCTTGAGATAATAGCTGCGTGACAGGTTACTCCACCTTCATCGGTTACAATACCGGTAGCTCTTTTCATAGCAGGAACCATATCAGGAGTGGTCATAGTGGTTACCATTACATCTCCATCTTGAACTTTATCAAGTTCATCAAGACTTAAAATAACTTTAACAGTACCTGATGCTAAACCAGGGCTTGCACCAAGACCTCTAATTAAAACTTCTAAATCAACTTCCTCTTCAGCTTCTTCTTTTTTAGAATCGCCTAAGGTAGTGATTGGTCTGGATTGTAATAAGAATAAGTTTCCATCATGGAATGCCCATTCAGTATCTTGAGGTTTGCCGTAATGACCTTCTACTCTTTTAGCCATTGCAACAAGCTCTAATAATTCCTCATCAGATAAAACTCTTTCTTTTCTTAACTCATCAGGAACATCAACTTGAATGGAGGTTCCGCCTTCTTCATTAGTGAACATGGTTTTCTTATCACTAATGGTTACATTTAAGACTTCATTTGTTTCCTTATCTACAGCGTAGTTATCAGGAGTTACAGATCCGCTAACTACAGATTCACCAAGTCCCCAAGAACCTTCGATTAAAGCGATGTTTTCTCCAGTGGATGGGTTTACAGTAAACATTACACCTGCCTTATCGGAATCAACCATTTGTTGAACAACTACTGCAATGTAAACTTGAGAGTGTTCGAAGTTGTTTTCTTCTCTGTAGAAAATAGCTCTTGCTTCAAATAAGGAAGCCCAACATTTTCTTACATATTCAATAACATTATCTAATCCTTGAACGTGCAAGAAAGTGTCTTGTTGACCTGCAAATGAAGCTTCTGGCAAGTCTTCAGCAGTTGCGGAAGAACGAATAGCTACATCAGCGCCATCTTCTTCTCCAACTCTTTCGGATAATTGGTTGTAAGCTTCAGTAATGTATGTGGAAATTCCATCAGGTATAGGAGTTTCAATGATAATTGCTTTAATTTCTTCTGCAGCTTCTTGAAGCTCTTTAGTGTTATTAATATCTACTTGGTCTAAAATATCCATAACCTTGCTAAAAATTCCAGTGTCTCTCATAAACTTATCATAAGTTTTAGAGGTTACAACAAATCCTGGAGGAACTGGAATACCTGCTTGGGTTAATTCACCTAAATTAGCACCTTTACCACCAGCAATACCTAAATCATCTTTACTTAAATCTTCAAATTTTTTAACGTACATTGTTCTGCTCCTTTTTAAACAATAGTCCTTAATCAATTTTCAATAATTGAATGATAATGATGTTTGGATATTAAATTAAAGTCCAAATAAATATATTTCATGAAATTCTTTAAAATTTATATTAATTTTAAAAAAATAAACAATAAGTCAAAAGACTTATTTAATTAATTCAGCACCTTTTTCAACAACAATTCTGCAAGAAACTGGCATTTTCATACCTGCTCTTTTTAAAGCAGTTTTAGCGTCTTCAAAGTTTTTAGGGTTTACATCAATAGACATGATCTTTTGATTGGTTTTTACTAAAGCTTCTACACTGATTGCTTTACCGAATGCATTTCTCATACCGCTTTGTACCCTGTCCGCACCTGCTCCAGTAGCCATAGGGTTTTCTCTTACGATGTTGTGAGGGTATACTCTTAATTTTAAGTGATATCCTAATCTACCAGCAGATCTTTGCATGTATCTGTTTGATGCTACACGAGCTGCTTCTAAAGCATTGTGTCTAATTTGAGCTGGTTTTTTAACTGCTAAGGATACTCTTACTGGGAAATCTTCTGATAAGTTACCCATATCATATTGAACAATTCTGTTATTTGGTATTTTTCTAATATATTCTCTTCTTGAATAAGCACGAACCATTAATAGTCCTCCATATAATCATAATAAGAATTAATTGCATTTAAAACTCATTCCAACATCAGCCAATCTTTTATTTGAATATCATCTGATGTTAATATCTAATGTTTTATTCAATCATTAATCAAAATACATTAATTCTTTAAAATTTTAGATATCAACTTTAAAAGTTGAAAAGTTAATAGTTCTATCAGAACATTTGATAAAATAATAGCTATTAAATATGACCCCATATTAAGAAAATATAAGCTATAATTATATTCTTATTATCATACTTTTCTAGCCATATAAAATTGAAAAAATTAATAATATAAAACTATAATTATTATAATATTATTAATTATAAAGTTAGATAGAATATTACTATATATTTTTCTAAACATTAATAAATGTTATCCCTATATGATAGAATTTTTAAAAAAAAATTCTTAGAAAATCAAAAATATGGTATGAATTAAAAAAAATTAAAAATTATTTAGATTAAAATTTATAGTTGAAATAATATATTTAATGAAAATTATTTAGATTAAAATTTATAGTTGAAATAATATATTTAATGATATACTAAAAAATACAAAAGTCTTATTACAAAAGTCTTATTATTTTTATAAAGTTTTCATTAAATTTATATGAACTCTTATTATCTTTATAAAGTTTTCATAAGGTAGATTACTATGAATATCAAATCCAATATTAGACTAGAATATAAAGACTCAAAATCTTGCGAAATAGTTTATAAATCTCTTGAAGTGGATAATGAAGGATTCGTTCAAGGCAGCCTAAAAGATAATGCAATAAATTTTAAAATTGAAAGTGATGAATTAGGTAGTTTTTTAGCTACAGCAGATGATCTGATAGCTTCTGAAATATTGGCTGAATCAATTATCAAAAATACAATTAAGAAAGAAATTTAAAAAAATTTACTTTAAAAAATTTATTCATAAAATGAATTAGATATTAAAAGATAAATTTAATTAAAAGATAAATTTAATAATCATTAAAACTAAAAATATATATCAATATTCAATATAACAATAAGTTATAATTTTAATCATAATATAATTTAAATGAAGTGTTAATATGGAATGTCATAATCACCCAGATAGAGAGGCTGTGGCAAATTGTTCATTATGTGGAAAAGCAGTTTGTCAAGAGTGTAGTATGGAAATTGGTGGAAATATCTATTGTAAAGATTGCATAAATGAAATCATTACAAAAAACTTTGGGGACAAAGAAACTGAAGACAACATAGCTCCAAAAGAAACATATGCTGAAGAACCTGCAGAAATTTTTGAACCTATAGAACCAATTACTCCAATACAAGCAGAAGAACGTGAAGCTGAAGATATTATTAAACCAGTTGAAAAAGCTCCTGAAAACTTTGAAACTGATTATGAATACGAAACAGAATATGTTGAAACATATGAAGAGGATGGTGCTGAAGATAGTTATTATGAAAATCCAGAACCTATACCAGAACCTATCCCTGAATATCAGGAGCAAGAAAGAAAACTTAAAGCAAAAGCTAAATCACCTCAACCACCTATTGAACCAATCCATACTGGGGATATAGATGAGGACTATTATTATGAACCAATTCCTAATGAAACCCCAAGCAATGAAGTTGAAGCAAAATATGAAAGATACTTAGAAGATTTATATTATGATGAAAAAGAGGATATTGTGCCTCAAGAACTTCTTGAAGAAGTTAAAGAGGAAACTCCTAGATCTAGAGCGCCTAAAGGAAAAAGAAAAAGGAAAAAACAAGCTAAAAAACAACACGCTGAATATGATGAAGTCCCTAGAAGACAAAGACCTAGAGATTATCCTAGAGAGGAAAGCGGAGAATACTATATCAACCCTAGAGACGAATACGAGGAAGACTTCATAGTTCCATCACATAATAGAAGAAGAGCACCTCAAAGAGATGCTGAAAGTTATGAAGAACTTAAAAGAAGAATTGAAAGGAACTATGAACGAGAACAACAAAGCAAAAAAAGAGGTCGCTTCAGAAGATCTAAAAAATCAAAATACGATTATGATGACTATTATGAACTAGAAAACATACAAGAGATGCACAGATACCCTGTAGAGGAAGAAAGTGAAAAACTTTCAATTGTTGAAGTCCTCCTTGCAATCATCTTAATCATTTTGATAATATTACTTGTATTATACGTAATATACTTATTTAGATTAAGTGGAGATTACCCTGGATTTATAGAAGCCCTTTCAGGATTAATCAAAAATCCAGGAGAATTTATTTCATTTGTTCTAAATTAATTGAGTTAGAGAAAATTATTTCTCTACTTTTTCTTTTTTTAATTCTTTTATTTTTTCAATGATTTATTCCATTACATACACTTATTTTCCACTATTATCCAAATTTTACTCCACATCCCCACTTCTATCCTCATTTATCCAAAATTTTCAACTGCCAGAACTACTTTTATCCAAAATTCTCAAATTTTCATGATTAATTTAATAAAAAATTAAAATAAAATAACTGAAATTGAAAAAATAGAAATTTGAAAATAATGGAAATGAAAATTTAAAAAATATTTAAAAAAGTGAAAAATAGTTAAAAATAGAATAATTAAAAAAATAGTTAAAAGAAAAATTAAAAAAAAATAGTTAAAAGAAATAAATAAAAAAAGTAAAGAGTAAAAAGTAAAAAGAAAAATAATTAAATGATTATTCTTCTGCTTCTTCTTCAGCAGGCTCTTCTACTTTTTTCTCGAATTCATCTACGAATTCAACTTTTTCATAATCCATATTGTCCCAAATGTCTTTGGAAATTCTGAATCTAGCAAAAGTTACATCCATGTATGATTTTTGATCGAATCTGGTGATTTCATCTAATTTGATACTTACTTTGTCACCATCGATTTTGATTTCAGTTTTGTCTAAGTCCATATTAGGGTAGGAGTAGTGTAACTCAATCATACTTTTGATTTTTTCTTCATCATCTTCAATAATTTCCACTACAGAAACATCATATTCTAAGTTTTTACCAGCTAATTCATGGTTGAAATCAACTTTAACTCTTCCACCGTTTACAGAGATGATTTTACCAGTACCTGCATCAGCGGTAATTTTCATACCTCTAACAGGAGTCATACCTTGTTTTTTAAATTCTTTCATTGGAATTAATTGAATGAAATTAGGGTTTCTTTGACCAAAACCGTTTTCAGGAGTTACAGATACGTGTACAGCATCTCCAGCTTCAGCTCCAATAATAGCGTCATCAATAGCTTTTAATAAATGATTACCTCCGACGATGATTGGGATTGGTCCGTAAACTTTATTTTCTACTAAAATACCTGCTTCTTCAGCGATATCTTCGGAAGTAGTATCAAATACTTCATCAGTTTCTTTAATTTTTCCAGTGAAATTTAATCTTACAAAATCTCCTTCTTTAATTGCCATAAATAATTCTCCTATAATCTTTATTGAGAAAACAAATTACATTTTTAAATATTATGAATATGTCTTTACTTTCACAGCATACTCAAGTCAAATAATTAAATGTAATTAATAATAAAATTGAATAGTAAATTTAATAATTTAATATCAATATAAAATATCCAGCTAATTAAAATAAATTTTTTAATTAATCAAATATTCATAATATATTTTTATTAAGTGATATTATATAATGTTTACTAATTTAATAAAAAAAATTAAAAAAATAATAGAGAAAATGGATAAAAAATTCGAAAAAAAGTATTGAAAAAAATTTTAAAAATTAGAGATTCAATCAGTCACAATATTCTTTACAAATTTATTGCCATTTTCAAAGACTTTATCTTTAAATTCCTCTAAAACTGCCTCATTTTTATAATTTAAGACACGAACAGTGCTAGGATAATTATTGATATACTCAGAAATCATATCTGCATTGATTTTTGTCTCTAAAATGCTTAAAACCCTATTTTTAAAATGGCTGCTAAAACCATAGAATATGGAATTTTCAATTTCAGCGATTGATTCAAAGGGTTTTTCCTCACGCTTCTCAACTAACTCTTTGGCTAATTTTTCATTAAAGAAATTTAATTTAAGCAAATCTTCAAAAGACAAATTGTTTGCAGAATCAATAATATAATCTTCAACTCTTAAATCATGCAATGGAGCCCTATCCTCATTGATCTCTCTTTCTAAAATCCTAAGTGTTTCACTTGGCAACATTGATTTTACTGATTCTAAATTATTCTCAGAACAGGCTTTACGTATCAAAGTTCCACTTACGCCTTCAATACGTGGAACAAAAATGAACTTATCCTTAAAATCAAATCCTATCTTTTTCAATGACTTGGAAAATGAAACTATTACATAATTATCCTCTTCCAATTTTCCATTATAAATCACTTCTTTAGTATCCATATCAACGATTTTATAAGGTTTTGGGGCTACACCATGACCTAAAGAAATTCTCTCCAATATTTTTTCATAGCCATCAAAAGGCCTGTAGCCTCTTGGTATAAAATCAGTATTCAATGCCTGGAACATTTTTGTTAAGCATAAAGAGTATTGGCCAGATCCCATAATTCCCATAGGTGGTCCTTCAACAACAATATCTGCACCTACAGCAATAGCTATCTCAGCCCTTGTTTTTCTATGCAATATATAAGGCAAGCCTCTGCCGCTTCTTTCAAACAATCCTGGAACGACAGCTACAAACAATCCATCAGGAATTTTTTCCTTTGCAGTTTTCATACAGTGAAAATGACCATTGTGAAGAGGGGAATATTCAGTGAAATCTGCAATCAAAGGCCTTGAATTAGAGGATTTATTTGGGACTTCCTCTTCAGAACATTCTGAATATTTTTTTGAGTTTTCAAAATCCTTGAAAAAGGTTTTTCTATCATTCTCTTGAATATCTTTTATAAAATCTATTGAAGGCATAATATATTATATAATGATTTAAATTTATAAAACTATTCAAAATCCTCATTAATATTTTTATCAATCCATAAATTAACTGCTTCTTCCATAGCTTTACTGTACCATTTAGGCTCAAATCTAAATTTTTGAGAGGCCATTTTTCTAAACTTGTAATCTAAATTCTTATCAATAACAATAGTAACTCTTTTTTCGTCACTTTCTTTAGATGTCATATAATCACAACTGATGAATTTTTTTACTTAATATCTATGTTAATTTTTTTATACTTTAATCTGTTTACTATATGTAACTATTTATAAAAAAACATCCTAAAATCAATGTTTTTTGCAATTACTATAATATATAGTTTTTATTAATAAAAAGATTTTCTATAAAGCCCTTAAATTAGAAAATAAGAATTATAATTAATAATTGACTTAAAATTGTGGCAATTTTATTAATCTGAATCAAAACGAAAAATTAAATAAAAAAAATAAAAAAAATAGAAATTTTGAAATTAAAAAATATAAATTAATTTAAAAAAGTAAATTCATTAGAAAAATAAAAAGAGTTTAAAAAAATCAAAATAGAAAATGAAATAATTAAATTAAAATATCATTTTCCATCACAATTTCTCCATTGACTATTGTCATAGTTGCTTTGCCTTTATAGGAGAGTCCGTCAAATGGAGAATATTCCGCTTTTGTATAGAAATTATCTATATCAAAAACTCCTTCTTTTTTCAAGTCAATAACCACTAAATCTGCATCGTATCCTTCTTTAATAAAACCTTTAGTTTCAAGATTGAACCTTTTAGCAGCATTTTCTGAAAATATTTTTGGAATCAAACTTAAATCTATATTTGATTTATTGACTTCAGTTAACATTAAAGATAAAACAGTTTCCAAAGAAGGAATTCCTGGACTTGAATCCCAAACACCTTTGGTTTTCTCTTCTAAGCTATGAGGTGCATGATCTGTACCAATCATTGAATTTTCATTTAAATCATTGATTGTGACGTTTTTACCTTTTTCTCTTAAAGGAGGATTGGTTTTTATAAGTGTTCCAAATTCATTGAATGCAGTATTGTCATACAATAAATGATGAGGGGTGAATTCAAAACTGACATTATTGGAAATAGCTAAATTCATCGCATTTTTAGTGCTTAAATGACAAATATGCAAATCCACACCATATTTTTTAGAAAGTTCAATAGCTTGAGCTACAGATGCATCTTCAGATTCTGCAGGTCTGCCGTAACTATATGCAATAGCTTCACTCTCTTCGCTTAAGTTTTTAGTGGATTCCAATACTATATCCCTTTTTTCAGCATGAACTGTTACAATTGGTTTTCTAATCGCCTTTTCACCTAATTTAGAAATATCTTCAAAAATCTTATCCAAATCCTCATCAGTTTCCAAATCCATAAATACTTTAAAGGACATTGGATTCAATTCAAGAATCTTTTCCATTTCAGCAAGTGTGGAATATCCTGCATGAAGCCCAAAATTAACTATGGATTTAGATTCTGCAATCTTCTGCTTTTCCTTGAAAGCGTTATATGTGTTGGTTTTTGGAACAGTGTTAGGCATATCCATTACAAATGTGAATCCACCATGAGCTGCAGCCATGGATCCTGTTTTGAAATCTTCCTTATAAGTCAATCCAGGGTCTCTAAAATGAACATGAGGGTCAATGAGACCTGGCAACACTAACTGTCCTTTAAGGTCAATTTCCTTATCTCCTTCAATTGAAGACTTGGATATTTTAGCTATCTTTCCATCTTCAATAGCTAAAGACATACGATCAGAATAATCCAATAATTTTAGATTTTTTAAAACTAAATCAAACATAAAATCACGAGTATTTTTAAAATAATTAAATTTGAAACAATTTTCTATAATGATTAAAATTTTTATTAAACTAATTATAATGTTATAAGTGATTTATAA
>NZ_JAFRJO010000083.1 GCF_017432245.1 Methanobrevibacter sp. | reverse complement strand
TGAACATTTGGAAGAGGAAGTTAAAGACAAGGAAGTGGTTGATGTATCCGAAATGGAAAAGGCATATAGTTCTGTTGAAGAGGAATATAAGAAGTTAGACACAACCTTCCTGGAATTAAGTGGCACTTTGAAACAATTGACAACCGCTACAGAACATATTGTAGAGTATATAGAAAGCAGCAAGGAAATTCAAAGCCAATTTGATGTCATTAAGGTTCTAAGTGATACAGCCAACGGTTCACTTACTGGAAAGCAAAGAATCACTTTTGAAAATTATGTTCAATCCTATCTTATGGAAAAGGTTTTAGATGAAGCCAACAAGAGATTCCTTAAAATGACTGATAGCAGATATGAATTGAAGAGAAAAGAGATAGAAATTAAGAAATCTGGTAGATCAGGTTTGGATTTCTCAGTATTTGACTCATACACTGGTACAGAAAGGGGTGTTGCCTCATTGTCCGGTGGAGAAAAATTCAAGGCTTCTCTTGCACTAGCTCTTGGATTGAGTGATATCATCAGCAATAATAAGGGCGGAATCAATATAGAGTCACTTTTCATTGACGAAGGATTTGGATCATTGGATTCAGAATCATTGAATCAAGCATTGAATATATTATATGACTTGTCAGGTAACCACAAATTGATTGGTGTAATTTCTCACGTTTCTGAATTGAAAACTAGGATTGACAATAAGATACTGGTCAAAAAGACCAATGCTGGAAGTGGAATTGAAATTGAAACAAATGTATAAAGGATTTTCCAATCCAATATTTATAAGTTCCCAACCAATGCTATGGTTTAGTTTGGGAGGTAATGAATATGAATTGTCCTTACTGTGGAGAATATGTAAACAATGGAGACTTGATCTGCCCACATTGTGGGGCAGATTTAAGTTCATTCTATGAGGAATAAAATGAAAACTGATGAAGAACTTAAAGACATTCTAGATGACTTCATACAATACAAAGACTATTTTGAAAATCCTCCTGAAGAGGCTTATCTAGTTGATGGTATGGATTACAGTGAGTGCAGAGAAGCTAGAGAAATTGAAAAGCTATTATACAAATATGACATCTATGACACCAGATACCCTGAAAAATTACCTGATATGGAAAGGAAATATGGGGTTCGTGAAATACCTGACTTTTCAAGGCAAAAGCTGACTTTTGAAGAAATATTAGTCATCTTGACTTGGCTTCATAGGGCGGAGCGCCATGCTGGCGGTTTCTTTAGTAGGGCTATTGAAGACAAGACATTCTATAATCTAATTTGCAGAATGGAAGAAATAAAAAATGAATTATAATTTTTCAAGAACCTTTATAAACTCAATCAACAATACTGCTATTAAAGTAAAGGGAGGAATTAATAATGAAATGTCCATTTTGTGGAGAAAATGTAAATGACGGAGACTTAACCTGCCCTCGTTGTGGAGCGGATTTAAGCTCCTTCGATGAGGATTGTCCCTTTTGTGGAGCACTTGTAGATAGCGTTGAAATTGTTTGCCCTCTTTGTGGATCTGACTTATATGAATATTGGTATGGTGAACACTAATGGATAAGAAAGACATAATCATCATAATTCTCTCGCTCATAATAATAGCGTTTCTAGCTATTGGTGCCTATAATCAGGCTAGAGAAGAGCAGATATTATACCATACTGTAAACATTACAGATACATTTTCATTGGATGTTCCACTATCTGATAATGTTACAAAAACACAAGTTAGTGAACATATGCATATTGTAAACGATTCCCAAAATGGAATTGAAATAACTTCATTAAATCTGGGAAATGAGTCTACAATGGATTTGATAGAAGATGGCTCCCAATATTTATACAAACAGGAATCGTATAAGTTAGGGGCTGAACAGATTACCTTGTCAAATCATACCGTATGGTATGACAGAAAGGAAAACAATTACATTGCATTCTTTTCAAATGAGACTACAAATGACAATGTGATTATAGTCTGCAAGGGCAATGAAACAATGTCTCGCATGATAAGCACTGTCAGTTATCGCTGAAGTGCAAATTTTTTCTTTTTTTTTATTTCATTAATTTTTTTATTTCATTAAAATTCTTTTAGTAAACTATTTTATTGGCTAATTATATATCTATATATAATTAAATTAGGAGGACTTTAATGAAAGTGAATATGAAATTTATAATAGGCATTCTATTGCTGCTTATCTTGGCAATAGGCGCTGTAAGTGCATCTGAAGACATTTCAGACCTTGCAATTGCAGCAGAGCCGAGTGATGATATAATTTCTAATCAAAT
Organism: Methanobrevibacter sp.; assembly: GCF_017432245.1. Lineage (GTDB taxonomy): Archaea > Methanobacteriota > Methanobacteria > Methanobacteriales > Methanobacteriaceae > Methanobrevibacter. Next base: position 7,352 of record NZ_JAFRJO010000083.1, on the reverse strand, counting down.
AGATGATAGTTTAGAAGAAACAAATCCTCAAGAGGAAATCTTAGAGGAAGAAACTGAAGTAAAGAATTTAACTGAGCTCAGGGATACACTTGATCATGCTGAAGGAGATATAAGTTTAGAAAATGATTATAAATATGCCGAAGGAGATCTTCATCTTGTTGCATCTATTGATAATACATCTGTTATAGATGGTAAAGGACATACTATTGATGGGGCTGGTGAAGGATTTGCCATTTCAATACATGCTAATGATGTTACTATAAAGAATCTCATTTTTAAGAATATTGTTGACACTTATGATACTGGTACACGTGGTTATTCTCTTTTTTATGTGGATGGTACTGGGGTCAGGATAGAAAATTGTACATTTGAAAATATAACTCATTTTGATGAGTATGGTCCTATTATTTGGCAAAAGCAACCTAATTTCATATTATCCAACTGTACTTTTAAAGATATTGATGCAGTTGAATTCATAAGATTTGAAGTGGAGGGTGATGAACAAGTGGCTAATACTCAAATAAATGATTGTAATTTCATTAATAATAATGCTTCAAATTTCATTACTACCTATGGATATTCCTTTAAAAATATTCAATTGAATAACTGTACTTTTGAGGGCAATAATGCCACTATTACTTTTGTAAATATTAATGGGGATAATTCTAAAATCAATAATTGTACTTTTAAAGACAATATTGGTTATGGATATATAACCGCCCAAAAGGGTAGTAACTCTCAAATGCATAATTGTACTTTTGAAAATAATTTTGCTTCTAATTCTGACAGTGCTGATAGATTCCCAATTTCTGCTTTTGAAGCTAGTGGCTCAAATGTTGATATCAATGTAACCAACACTACTTTTATAAATAATAGAGGAATCCCTATTGAGTGGGCTGCTCCTAGTGGAAATGTCATTGACTGTGTTTTCATAGGTAACAATGGTACTATTAAAATTGTAGATGGAAATGTATCCAGAGACAATGGCCAATATGACTTTGAAATAATAGTTTATAATGATACTGTTATAGGAGGTTCAGATAATCCTTACGGCTCCGGTGGTTATGTCCCTCTTGACCCTGTAGGTCCAGGAGGTCTTACTCCTATTGATGATGAAGATAATAACTTATTTGTCAAGATTATAAATAACGGTCCAATAGAAGGTAACATTGTCATTTCTTTAAATGGCACTGAATGTTATAATAAACCAATGACTGAAAGTTCTGCCTCAATTCATCTTGAGGACCTTGATCCTGTAAAAGCAGGTCAACTCAATGTAGTTGTTAAATATGTATTTGGTGAGGGGGAATATGTATTGTATGATGATACAACATTCATTGGTTATAATATTGGTGTTGTAAATTCATATGTGCTTGAGGATGGAGTTTCTCCACATGGTTCAGTAACCTTAGGCATCACTCTTCCAAAGGATGCTACCGGTACATTAATTTTCAGTGATGGAAATCAGAATCGCACAATTGAATATGCTGACGGTCAAGCAATCTATACTTTAAATGGTGCGGATTATAAGGAGATTGGTCCTCACAGCTTTATCATAAGCTTAGTAAATGATCCAAATTATCCGGAACAACCTAGTGCTTATAATTTCATCATCTATCCTAAAGTGGATGTACCTATATTTATTGCGGAAGGTGAAGTTGAGTATATCACCTATGATTTCCCAGATGATTTTGAAGGAAATATATTAATTTATGATGTTGCAGAAGTCGATGGTGAAGAGGTAAAAGGAGCTCTTCTCTTAAATAAAAGCGTTAAAGGTTATGGTTTAATCCCTATACCTGCTAATTTAACACCAGATGAAAATGGTATAATTAGTTTCATTATTGAGGCTCCATACATTGATAGCGACAAAGCAGTTATTAATTATCTTAAGAACAATGAAGGCTTCAGTTCAAGCATTGAGTCAAATACCATTGAACCTGGTGAAGATGCGGTTATTAGCGTAAGTTGTCCAGTATCTGGTTGTCAGTTATTTGTTCTTATAGATTCTAATTCACCAGGACCTATGGATCAACCGATTATGCTAGATGACACTACATTCACTCAGCATATCTCTAATTTAGCTCTTGGTGAACATAAGATTAAAATCGTAATCATATCTGAAAATGGACCTGCATACTCTAATAACTTTATAGTGACTGTAAAAGAGAAGACAACTCCAACTCCAACCCCTACCGTTCCAGCTAAAATAGTTGCTAAAGACTATTCCGCTTACTACAACAAGGGAACATACTCTGTAACAGTTTATGGAACTGATGGTAAAGTGGCTAAAGGAGCAACTGTTGTATTTAAAATCAATGGTAAAAAAGTAGCTACTGTAAAAACCAACAGCAAAGGTGTTGCAAAATTCAAGATTCCTACTAAATATGTTCCAAAAACATATAAGGTCAGTGCAACAGCTTTAGGTAAAACAGTTACTAAAAAATTAGTGGTTAAACAAATCTTGAAATTGAAAAAGGTTACAGTCAAAAAATCTGCTAAGAAATTAGTGATTACTGCAACCTTAAAAGAAGGTAAAAAAGCTTTAAAAGGCAAAAAAATAACCTTCAGATTCAAAGGCAAGAAATACACTAAGAAAACCAACAAAAAAGGTATTGCAAAATTAACCATTAAAAGCAAAGTTCTTAAGAAACTTAAAAAAGGTAAAAAAGTAACTTACAAAGCTACTTACCTTAAAGACACTGTAAAAAGAACTGTTAGAGTTAAAAAATAAGGATTAATCATCCTTATTTTTTTATTTTTTATTCACTATTTTTATTTTATTTTTTCACTGCTCTTTTTAATAATCGATATTAGTTTTCACATGCTCTTATTTTTCATTTATAAGTAATCAAATCCAATATTACTTTACTTATGGTTAAGACTTTTTTTAAATTATGGGTTAATTTATTTAGGAGGCTTTCTATGAGAAGAATAGATGAATTAACTGCTGAAATCAATGAAGCCACTATACAGCTTCAAAACATCAAAGACCAAATGAGCAAGCAATTCAAAGAGATTTGGAAACTTCAGTGCAGGAAGGATATGGGAAAGGAGTACGATAAGGAAAGATATGATGATTTGATGTACAATCATAAGCTGCTTCAAATGAAAAGAAGACAGTTGATCACACATATAAATTACTTGAATAAAGAGTTTTTTGAAGTGTTGATGTAGACCATATTACATATCCGTTTAAGAAAAAATATTAATATTAATTAAATTAAAGATTTACTTAATTAAACATAATAATTTAATTTAAAAATATTATTTAATTAATCATTATTTCAATTATTTCATATCAAATTCCAGGGCAATAAAATGAATGATTTTCACAAGATAGCAAATGAGATTCTACAGATTCCAGAGGAAAACCTGTCATGGGAAGAGAGGTTAAATGAATTAGTCAAATTCAGAGCATATCTTAAAGAATATTATGATTCATACAATGATGATTATCTTTCATTTTTGGAAAAAATAGGGCAGGACAATGACTTGGAAGAAAAATACATTTTGGAATATGACTTCAAGAAGGAAGTTTTAAGCAAGGACTATGATTTGGATGGATTGAATTATCTTCTTGTAAATATTCTATTCAAATACAAATTAGCTATTGAAGACTATAATGAGTATGTAAATCTGCTTAAGGAAAAGCATGATGTGGAGCTTAAGGCAGATTGGGAGAAAATACTCTCAGAAAAAGATTTGGATTTGCTTGAAGCTTTAAGTTTATTGACATTTTTACAAAGATCTGACTATTGGGATTATGAGCACATGCCACTTTCCTATGCCATTTTTGATGGTACAGTCGACAATATTCTAGAAAGCATTGAAAATCATATAGATAAGGAAAACATAGAGTTTTTAGAGATTTTTGTAAAGGGATAAATAGAAAAATAGCAAATATTTATAAACAATCAAGAGTATAAACTTTGTATTAAATTATGGGGTTATGTAATGGAAGATGAATATATAACAGTATCCGAGCTTACGGACCATATAAAGAGACTGCTTAATTCAGATTCTTACTTAAAACAGGTCTATGTAAGAGGAGAAATATCTAATTTTAAGCGCTATTCATCTGGGCATTGCTATTTCAGTCTAAAGGACGAAGGCAGTGTGATTCCAGGGGTCATGTTTTATGGTTTTGCATCAAAGCTTAAATTTGAACCTGAAAACGGCATGAAGGTTTTGGTCAGAGGATATGTTGACGTTTATAAGTCACGTGGAAACTATCAATTGTACGCTCAAAGGATTATCGAAGATGGATTAGGTGAATTGCATATTGCATTTGAGCAATTGAAAAAGGAACTTGAAAGCAAGGGATATTTTGATGATTCTCTAAAAAAGCCAATACCTAAGTTTCCTAAGAAAATAGGGGTTGTCACTGCTGCAACTGGAGCAGCCATTAGGGATATTGTAACTACAATCAAGAGAAGATGGCCTTTATGTGAAATCATTCTATTCCCATCTCTGGTTCAGGGGAGCCTTGCCGCAAACAATATTGTAAGGCAAATATTTGTTGCCGATAGGGAATTCGACCTGGACACTCTTATTGTAGGAAGAGGTGGAGGAAGCATAGAGGACCTATGGGCCTTTAATGAAAGGATTGTTGCAAAGGCAATACTTGCATGTGAAACTCCTGTAATTAGTGCAGTGGGGCATGAAATAGATTGGACCATTGCAGATTATGTTGCTGATAAAAGGGCAGCAACACCAACTGCTGCTGCAGAAATTGCTGTTCCAGATATTAGAGAGATAAGCTCAAAAGTCGATGACTTGGATTCAAGGGCAAACAATGTGATGTCAAAGCAATTTAATGATAATCTGGAGAAATTTGAAAGGATAATGAATAGGCCTTTATTCAAGAATCCTTATATGATTCATGAGAGGAAAGTGATGGATCTGGACTTCATTAAAGGCAGATTAGTCTCTTCTTCAAAAGAGATGATCCATTCAAATCAAATGAGATTGTCAAAAGTCAAGAGCTCTAATGTCTTTAGAAATCCTCAGTCAATTTTAGATGAGAAGACAATTACATTATCAAGGAATATTGATAAGCTAAAGGTTTTAAATCCTTTATTGACTATACAAAGAGGATATGCAGTGGCAAGATCAAAAGGAAAGGTAGTCTCTTATGCAAAAGATTTAAAGAAAGATGATGAATTGGAATTGCAATTCAAGGATGGCAAAGTAAATACAAGAGTTTTATAGTTTTATGAATTGAAAATTAAATATTTAAACAAAAGGTGATATGATGGTTGAAGAAAAGGAGAATTTTAGTTTTGAGGAAAAATTAGCGGAATTGGAAAAAATTGTAAACAACTTGGAAACAGGTGAGGTTTCATTGGATGATGCAATAGAGGAGTTTAAGAAAGCAATGGTTTTAGTCAAGGAATGTGATGAAAAGCTAAATAGCGCTCAGGAAGCTATTGCAAAAATAGTGAATGACAATAAAGAAGTAGTTGATTTTGAAGTCAATGAATGAAAATAAGATAAAGAGGATTATCCTCTTTATTAACTCTTTTTTTTAGTAAACTTGAGTATACTCCAACAAATACTCCGAGTAATTCTTGTCAAGTATTCTAAGTGCAGAAGCGTACTGTGGGCTTGTAGCAGACCTTTCTTCTACAAGGTTTCTCAAGCTGCTGTTTTTCATGTGTTCCCTAACTTCCCTTAAGACGAAGTCAATGGTATTTTTGTTGTATGCTTCAAGCTCTTCTCTACTCATTTCATAAACTTTGTATGTCTCTAAATCATAGTTTTTTGTTGGACTCATAAGTACATTGATATGGCTGTAGTATTCTCCAATGTCATCGAAGAATGCATCCACTCCCATATATGCAAGAAGTGGAATGAATTGTGCTTCAGCAAATGGGAATATTAGATAGCTGGATGATTTCATGTTTTGCCTAAGTGCAACGATCAACTCAACCAAGTCTCTTGGATGAAGAAGGAGATCATCTGCATTTGCTATAATGAATCCATTGTATCCAAGCTCTTCAAGTTCCTTTAGGCATTTGATACGCAAGTCAATGTATTTGCTTCCTTGAATGACAGCTATTTCCTTATCTTCAACTAGCTTTGCTTTTTCAATGGTTTGATTAACGCTCCACTCTGCAATTTCCTTTTCAACATCATAAGCTGAGGATTCATCATCAGCTATGGAAAAGTCATCCCTGTTGATTATTGCTGGGCTTTCCAAATCTCCAAGCTTCCCATATCTTCCAGGGCCGTCATGGCTTTTGATTTCAAATTGTTTCATTTTATCCTTGTTTCCTTATTTTTAATATTCATTTAATTATCTATTCCTTTTTATAATTAAGTTTTCCTTATTTTGTAATTTTGGCATTCATTCGTTTTTCACATGGATTTATTGAAAAATTTTTATAATTTTTATAATTTTTATGTACATATACTTAATTAACTTAACTTAGGTAAACTTTTTATATATTAAAAAATATAATTAATTTAATACATATTATAGATACTAACTACAAATGATTCCCTTTATAAGGGGGGATTTTTATGAATGAAAATGAAACAATAATTCCAGAGCAAGTAAATTACCTAATGAACCTATTGAAAAGTTATGAAATGTTTTTTAGAAAAAACATGGAAAAATTAGATATCAGCATTGGTGAAATACCAATCCTTATGGAAATTTATACAAATGAAGGTCTTAATCAAATAGATCTTGTAAGGCAATTCCATGTGACTGAAGCTAACATTAGTAAAACCACTAAAAACCTATTGATTAAAGGTTTAATCACTAAAACCATAGATGCTGAAAACAATACCAAAAAAATATTATTGTTAACTGAAGATGGAAAAGAGGCTTGCCAAGTTTTGCTTGACATATTTGATCAATGGAAAGAAGCAACTATGGGAGACATTCCTAAAGATGAGATGTTGGCATTTATAAAAACTTTGAAAAAGCTTTCCGATAATTCAGGTGATGTCTTATCTTAAAGACATTAATATTTTTTTACTTTTTTTAATCTTTCTCTAATCTCATCTATTTTTTGATCATTTGTTTAATTAAACACTATTTTTTACTATTTTTTTTAAAATTTTTCTAATTTTTTATCTCTATTTTAATCGATTATCCTTTTAATGTAAGGCTAACCTAAACTTTAAAAATAGTGTCACCTGTTAGGTTACACTTTCAAAATTTTTCAAAACCTTTATATACTATTCTAATATAATTTTAATTAAGGACGTGAGGTAAACCTATGATTGTCCTAGGTGTGTTTTTCAATGTCTGTGTTAGATACTCTTAAATCCCTCATCGGTAGGGCAAATAAAGATATAGAAGAGAACTTATCTAAAGAAGCAGAGTCTGTTGAAGA
>NZ_JAFRJO010000082.1 GCF_017432245.1 Methanobrevibacter sp. | reverse complement strand
TTTAGAAACATTTATATATAATTATAAACATATTTTAATGAGTAAGAAGGACCGGTGGTCTAGGGGTATGATACCGCCTTGACATGGCGGTGATCACGAGTTCGAATCTCGTTCGGTCCATTTGCCGTAGTAGTTCAGTTGGGAGAACGCCAGACTGAAGATCTGGATGTCGCTGGTTCAAGTCCGGCCTACGGCACTTTTTTTATCTAAGAATTTTTAGTTTTATTCTATACGAACTATTTTTAAAAAGAAAAAAATAATAAATTAAGAAAATTTATTAAATGAGTCTTGGGCCTGTTTTCTGATTAGGATCCACTTTTTGATTATCAAGTACATGATTGAGTTGATCCATAATGATATGGCCTGAAGATGTACCAATCTTGGTAACTCCTGCAGCTAATACGTTATTTGCCAATTTGTAGTTGTCTATTCCACCAGCTGCTTTCATGTCAAGATGAGGTTCATTCTTTTTCATAATTCTTAAGCTTTCCATTAAAGAGTGGAAATGCTGTTTTCCATTGAATCCACTTGAGGTTTTAACGAAATCTGCTCCTCCTTCTTCACACATTCTGGAAGCTCCTGCCATTTCGTCTTCATTGAGAAGTGGGTTTTCAATAATTACTTTGAGTATGTGGTCTCCAATCGCTTCTTTAACAGCTTTGATATCATTTTTAACATATTCAAAGTCACGTTCCTTGATTGCAGGAATATTTGCCATCATGTCAATTTCATCTGCACCATCTGCAATTGCAGCTTTAGCTTCTGCCACTTTTCCTTCAGTGTTTCCAGCACCTAATGGGAAGTCAATTACAGTTACCACTTTCATGTCAGTGTCTTTCAATTCTTCTTTTGCTAATTTTACAAAATGAGGTAAAACTACAACTGCATAAAAAGGATATTCCTTAGCTTTTGCGAAGAATGCTTTCATTTCATCAATGGTTGCAGTATTATCTAAATGAGTAAATTCAATAGCTTGTGCAAGTTTTTCAGCTTTGTTGATCATTTCGTTCATCTCCATATTAAAACGATTTTTTAATTTTAATCTCCAATAAATATAATATTAATTGATTTAGTTTTATATGTATATAATAGTTAGTTTAACTTCAAACTATATAATACTTTTGTCTTGTCTGATTGTTTCAACTTTTGGCATTTTTTTAATAAAACAAATATTGAAACTTGATTTAAACTAATTTTTTAGCCATATAAGGACCTTTACGTTCATAACCGAATTTTCGGTAATAATTTCTGGCTCCAATTCCACTGATGATTAAAAGCTCTTCCTTGTTTTGGTCAATGCTTATCTCTTCAGCACGTTTCAATAGCTTTTCACCAAATCCAGTGTGCTGTCCGATATTGTTACCTTTCTGACCAATTTTTATCATGTTTCCATAAACATGCAATTCACGCACAATAGCTGTTTTATCATCAATCTCTTCTCTATGTGCTTTTTCGGAAGGCATTCTTAATCTTAGGAATCCTGCAAGGGTCTCTTCATTCTTATCTTCAATGGATAGGAAGTGTTCCCTTCCTTCTGTAGCAATGTAATCCTCTTCAAATAACTTATAATCATCAATTGAATACTCTTCCTTGGTCTTTTTATGGCCTATTTCCCTGCATCTAATGCATTGGCAATTGATTTTCTCCTCTTCAAGACGATTGTAGACAAGTTCTCCAAGGTTAGATTTCTTAACCCCATCTTCAATTAATGTAGAGGGAATATCCCTTTGGATTCTCATGGTCCTTACCCATTTCGGCAAGATCTTTTTGATTTGAACTATCAACTCAACAGCCTCTTCATCACTATATGGTCTGTATCTACCATCTTTCCATAATTTGTGAAGTTCACTGCCATCGGTTACAAGGCAAGGATAAATCTTTAGCATGTCTGGCTTGAAGTTCTCATTTGTAAATATGGTTTTAAACATTTCCAAATCTTTCTCTGGGCATTGCTCTATTCTCGGCTCATCCCTTGCAAGAGGGAAAAGCCCAGGCATCATGTGCATGGCAACCTTTACTCCGGAATCCCTTAGAATCCTATTTGCTTCAATGACATCCTCAACTGTATGGCCTCTTTTGATTTTTTCGTAGATGTGATTATGGATTGTTTGAACACCTAACTCAACCCTTGTAACTCCCATCTTCAACATTCTGTCAACATGAGGCTCCTTACAGTAGTCTGGTCTGGTTTCAAAGGTCATTCCAATGCATCTTACCTTAGAGCTTTCGTTAATTCTTTGAATGTCATCTATAAGCACATAATCATTTGGAGGATAGGTCTTAAGGGCATTGTTGCTATATGGAGGATAGTTTAAAAGGTCTTCCTTATTGAATGATTCAATATCCCCAATTTCAGTGATGTTTTCAAGGATCACTCCAAAGTCACTCATTGCTTTTAGGCATTGTGAAACGAACCATTCCTGATAGCAAATGTCTTTTGAAGGGAATGTTCCTCCCATGATGATGAGTTCAACCTTATCGATTGGATGGCCTACCTTATGCAATTGCTTAAGGCGGTTGTAGCACTGGACATATGGATGGAACTTAAACATTCTTCCTCTAAGCGCTGCAGGTTCCTCTCCAGTATAGCTTGGAGGTGCAATGTCACTTTCAGGACAGTAGTAGCATCTGCCGTGAGGGCATTGGTGTGGATGGCACATTACTGCAACAATAGCCACTCCAGAGATAGTTCTGGTGGGTTTCTTTCTTAAGAGATTGGAAACGATTTTCTTCTCTTCAAGGCTTGCATGTTCAAGTATTACAGAATTGCTCATAAATTTCTTTAGATTCCTATCTCGGCAGAGCTGTCTTTTTTCCACTTCAAGCTCGCGGCGAGTAGTTATCTTTCCATTTATGATATCCTCGATGATAATTCGACATGCTTCTTCCATTAAGTTCACCATATAAATTTTTCAATATTTTTTTAAGATTCAATTTGTTTCTTTTAATATATTATATTGCTTTTAAAATATTAATTTATTTTCATATATTATATAAATCTTATTACTATTAAAAAAATATTTAGATAAGTTTATATAATTTTCATTTCATATTCTTAAATAGTGGAAATTATGTAAATGGCATAATTTCATGAAATTAATAATTGAGGTAATAAAATGAAAATTAAACAATTATTAGGTATGATGGCTTTAGATGCTAATGCAAATGAAGTAGGTAAAATCGATGATGCAGAATTTGATCCTGAAGAAGGAAAAATCAGTGCAATAACCATTGTCCTTAAGAAAAACTTCATCTCTTCCAACAAAATCGAAATTGACTTTGAAGATGTAAAAAGCATTGGAGATTACGTTTTATTAAATAAGGAAATCAACAAAGAAGCTGCAATTGAAGAAGCTGAAAAAGCAAAAGATGCTAAAGAAGAAGTAGAAGAAGTTGAAGCTGAAATTGTTGATGATGAAGCGGAAGAAGCAGAAGAAGAGGCTGAAGAAGCAGCTGAAGTAAAAATAGACTAAATTAAATTTTTATTTATTTTCTTCTTTGAAGACTTTATTAAAACCTATCGGTGATAATATGAGTATTTGTGATATTCGAGGAGAAACCATTGATATAGGTTCCTTTATAAGATATACCGGTACTGGTACCATAAGTAAAGTTGTTGATTTGAAAGAAGAAGACAACGAGCAATGGGTAAAATTAGATGAACCTGCATTATGGTATGCTGCCGATTCTTTAGAGGTTGTTAATGAAAAAGACATCGTTGATTCAGAAAACCTTGATAAGGACACTCTTGAGCAAGTCAAGGACATTAAGGAAGGCTATGAAGAACTCAATGCTAACCTAAACGATATTCAAGGTTGTGAAGGTGGAGGATAATTATCCTCTCTCTTTTTATTTTTACTTTTTTTTAAATTTTTTATATTATTGAAATCAAAATCAATCTATTTTTCATATTTTTTCAAATATTTTAGGTCTCTTTTTAAAAATAGTGAAGAGATAATTAATTAATTTTTTTAGATTTCTTTTTAAAAATAGTGAAGAGATAATTAATTAATAATTATCTGCGAATTTCTTAATGTTTTGAGCTAATTTTGGACCAATTCCATCAACTTTCTGAAGCTCTTTTTCTGAATATGGTCTTAAGTCATCGCCGAATACATCAACCAATGCTCTTGCACGGCGTCTTCCTAAACGTTTGACTCCAATCACAAGAGGGATTATGTCTTCTTTAACACCGTAATAAAGCCTTGCAGAAAGGAAATCCAGATCTTTAGAATAAGAATATTTTCCAAGAACTTCAAGTGTGTTCTTTGTAAACCTTACAAGCAATGAAGCTTCATATGCTGAGCGTCTGGTGGATGAGGAATATACATGATAAGCATTTTCAATTTGGTACTCGGTCCTTTCATTTATCCATTCAATTAAAGAGACTGCTGTTGCTTCAGGGTTTCCAATATCAATGGCAAATAGGCCATAGTTTGATAGCATTTCACGAACAGGGTCTTTGGATTTCCTACCTTTAAATGCAATGAGTGGCATATCTGGAGTTTGAGCAAGTTGATAAATAAGTTCTTCAGGATTGAATTTATCAAGATTGTTTGCATATTCCTTGATTTTTACAGCTGTTTCAACGCTATAATTTGATCTTGCAATTAAATTACCAAATGGGGTTGTTTTAAGTCCGCTTGGTGTAGCTTGCAAAATCTGGTTCTGAAGCAAGAATTCCAAAGCATTCATGATTTCAAATTTCAAGCTTTCTTCAGCAAAGAAGCTCATTGAAGAATTTGCAGTCATCTGATATCCATAAAATGTTTTGGTGAAAAAGTCTTGAAGCTCTTCAGGAGTTTTTGATAAGGTGGATGCCACTTGTGCAATTATCTGCTTAAATACTGCATCCTTGTTTTCAATTAATTTAGAGTTTGTAGGTTCTACCTGGCCATTTATGTAACGCTCTTCAAGTGTAATTGCCTCTTCCATAGATTTAGCAATCAAATAGGAATATCCTGTATCATCATATTGTGGCCTTCCAGCTCTACCTGACATTTGCTCATAATCAAAAACAGGAATCGCTTGCGGACCATCTGAAGTCCATCTTGTATAATCTCTGATAACTACATATTTTGAAGGCAAGTTTACCCCATACATCAAGCTTGGAGTCGCTGCAATCATCAATATGTTTCCATTTCTGAATTCCTCTTCAATGATTTCCTTTTGCTCACTGAAAAGACCTGCATGGTGGAAAACAGCACCATTCTCACAGCTTTCCGCTAATTTAAGACAAGTTGAAGTTGGTCTTGATCCCTTTTTCTCAGGCACTGCAAGCAACTTATCTGCAACTTCCTTGAAACGTTGCTTTTGCTCTGCTGTAGTTTTCTTTTTCAATTTTCCTGCAACATAGTTTGCCAAGCTTTCTGTAAATCTTCTAGTTGACACAAAGCTTAATGCCTGTGCATCGTCGGATATTGCCTTTTCAATAACCTTTACAACCACATCATTCTTGTTTTTTGTATTGAACATTTCAGCATCCAAAACATCCTTATTCAATGGGACTGGCCTGTAGTCGTGTTCCACAACAGTCGCGTCCAGCCAGCTTTCAATTTCACCCATATTCTCAAGTGTTGCAGATAATGCAATGATTCTTAAGCTTGGATTGATTATTTTTGCCCTTGTGATTGCACATTCTATTGTAGGGCCTCTTGTAAATTCTCCAATCATATGGAACTCGTCGATGATTAATGTATCGACTTCCCTTAATGCATCCCATGAAAATCTGGTCAATGCATCAAATGATTCAAATACCATGACAGACAAGTCTGAAGATGATGGGTGTTTCCCTACCTTGATTCCAAATTCCTCGAATTTCTTGAATTCCTTGACCTTTTCATTTTGGATTGAAAGGAGAGGTGCAGCATAAACTGCTTTTCCACCATCTAAAATGGATTTGAGAGCTGCCATTATTCCAAGCACAGTCTTTCCACTAGCAGTAGGGATAGCTATGACACAATTTTTATTGTTTTCAAGGTATCCTGATTCAATCACTGCCTTTTGGGCAGAGTTGAAATCCTCAATATAGGGATAGCAGCTATTGATAATTGTTTTAATGTTTTCAGGGATGTTTTCCATATTAATCAGTCTAATAATTTTTAAAATTTATGATTTTATAAAAATAAATTCTTAATAATATAAAGTTTGCATCTAATATAAAATTTTACTTTTCTAAGAGCATTTGATAAGTTTTATTAGATTTTCTCTTTCTTAAGAACAACTATATCAGAAATCTTAGTGTCTGGATATTGTCCGTTCTCATCCTTTTCAACGGCTTTTGTCATGTCCCAAATGGTGAGCAATGCCACACTTACTCCTGTGATTGCTTCCATTTCAACTCCAGTTTGTCCAGTCAATCTACATTCACAAGTTGCAGTGATTTCCTCTTCTCCAACATCAAATTCTATTTCAATTCCACTCAAGTTCAATGGATGGCAAAGAGGAATAATGTCAGATGTCTTTTTGACAGCTTGAATTCCAGCTATTTGAGCAGTTGTCAATACATTTCCCTTTTTGATTTCTGCATTCTTGATCATTTCAATTGTTTCCTTTTGAAGATGAATCTTTCCGCTTGCCACTGCAGTTCTTCTTTGCTGTGGCTTAGCTCCAACTTCCACCATATGAACTCCAGTTTCAGTCAGATGAGTAAATTCCTTTTCTCCCATTTGATTACCTCTTAAATTAATTGTTAATTTCATGAATATGTTTTCTTTAATTTAGTTTATTTTTTATTATTAATAACTATTATCTAAAATCTAATTAAAATTTAGCCAAATAATTATTATTTTTTAATTCCAATGAATTTTATTAATTTAAATCAATTTTGCTAAGTTTAAATAATTTTTATAATCTTTAATTTTTAGAATAATTTTTTATTTAATTATATTTCAATTCAATTCATCATAAGGCAACTTGGTTTCTCCAAAGTCCTTTGCCCTATCTCTTGCATTTGACTTGAATCTTTCCATCAATTCTTCATCGCTTAAGATTCTATCAATTGCATTAGCCAAATCTGTTGGGTCATTCGGATCAATCAATAAACCAACATCTTCAGTGATGATTTCCTTTATTCCTCCAACATTGCTTCCAATAACTGGCTTTCCACAGGATAATGCTTCAATAAGCACAAGTCCAAAGCTTTCACTGAATGATGGCAATACGAGAAGGTCACAGCTTGGTATTATATCTTCAACATCACTTCTTGTACCTGTAAAGTATACATCATCAAGATTTCCTCCATCATGTTCCCTTTCACATTTTTCCTTGAGTTCTTTTGATTGCGGTCCATCACCAACGATGACAAGATTCGCTTCCATGTGCATTTTCTTTTTAGCTTCAATGAGCAAGTTAACATTCTTTCTTTTAATTATATTTCCGACAAATAAAATGATAGGTTTGTTCGCATCTATGCTGAATTCTTGGACCAATTCTTTTTTAAATTTGTCTTTGTTTTCTTCTGTTGTTTTAAACTTACTAACATCTATACTATTCCAATGCAATCTTGTCTTTTCTTTAATATTTGGGATATTTGTCTTGATGATTTCGTCTTTCAAAGCGTTACTTACAGCAAGAACAACATCTGCATCCTTAAGCACTTTATTGATCAGAGGTCTTGTGAACTTTTGCTTTTTATATGTTTCAAACATGTCAGATCCATGTGAAGTAACATAGGTTTTGGTATGGGTTGATTTTCCAGCCTTTACGCTTGCCCATCCTGCAGGAAGCAGATAGTGTCCGTGGATTATGTCTATGTTTTCCCTTTCAATCAATTTTTTAAGCTCCTTTTCAGCATTGATTGCAAAGAATAATCCTCGAAGTCCAGGAATATTGACTCCTTTAGTGCCAATTACATGGATTCCATCGATATCCTTAATGTCCTTATGAGGGTAAGTGATTACATACACTTCATGGCCTTGTTTGACCAATTCCTTTGATAATGTGTGTATATGGACTCCAACTCCTCCAATATGTGGTGGAAACTGTCCAACCATAGCAAATTTCATGTTTTCAACCTCTTTCAATTTAGAAATATTTGAATTAATTAATTTAATATTTACTAAACATTAACTTAATGTTATAATATATCTTATTAATTCTATTTATTCTTATATAAAATTGCTTGAAAAAATAGTGGAATTGATTTAAAAATAGTAAAAATTTGTTTTTAAAAGGAGTGTTGAAAATTTAATTAAAATAAAAATAGTAAATTAGTAAAAAAAGAAAAATATTAGAAAATTGTTTTTGCAATTATTCTAATCTTTCTAATAACTCTTCGAGAGTTGGAGCACCAATAAATGCTAATGAATTGTTGATTGCAATTGCAGGAACTGCATGAACTCCATAGTCAATAGCTAAGTCTCTGTTAGCAGGATCAGCAATACTGAGGATTTGCACATCTATTGCATCTCCTAATTTTGCTTTTGCTTCTTCAACAACTTTTACAGCACCTGGACAATGTGGGCAGGTTGGTGAGGTAAATACTTCTATTTTGTGTGCCATTTTATCACCTTGTTTAATAATTATTTAAGTTTTTATTTTGTTTTTAGTTAAATTGTAATTATAAATTCATAAAAATCTTTAACTTTTATAAATTTATTTTATATATTATTGTTCGTTACTATATAAATATTCCTATTTAAATAGAAAACATAGTTAAGAAAAAATAGATTAGAATCTAGTTTTATTGGAATAGGTATTATAATTATAAATTGAAAATCTTGTTTTCACTCAAAGTTTCAGTTAAGCTTTTATGGGATTTAGGATAATTCACTGCAGTGTAATTAGTTGCATTTGCTTTTGAAGCAGCTAATTCAATAGCTTTGTTTTTATTTCCAATCTTATCGATTAATCCTAAGTTTTTAGCTTCATTTCCATTATATCTTTTTCCATGAGCTAATTTTGCAAGGTAATTAGGTTTCAAATCTCTATTTTCCGCTATTGCTTTAATGAATTGTGTGTAATCTTGATCAATCATCTTTTGACCGTTTAAAAGATTATCAGGATTGATTTCATTTGATTTTTTCAATTTGAGATAATCCTCATTATAAACTCCAGTAAGTTTTGTTTTTGAGTATTTGTTGCTGTCAATAAAGCTAAGGCCGATTCCACCAACTGATGATGATGGGCTTGCAAGAATTGCATCTGCACTGCTTGCAATCAAATAGCTTTCATCCAATCCTTTATCTCCAATGTATGCAACAACTGGTTTAGATGATTTCTTGATGTTATCAGCTATCTCTTCACATGCCACTTGGCTTCCGCCTTTACTGTTTATGTCCAAAACAATAGCCTTGACATTTGGATTTGAATTTGCTTCATTCAATGCATTTTCTATTTGGCTAGCACTGGTAAATATCTTTGTGGAGTTAGATGAGTCGTAAGTGACGGCTCCATTGATTGTAATCACAGCTATTTCATCCTGTTGCGCTACCAAATTTCCAAATGGCAAAATGAGAACTAAAAGCAATACTATAGCCAATATTATAAAGGCACCAATTCCTACATTAAGCCAATTTATGTTATTTTCGCTCATAGTATCACATCTTAGTTATATAAATTTTCTCTATTTGATAAATTTGCATTATTCTTAAAATTAGTTTATAAAAAAATTTTGTATTATAATATATTTATTTACATTAATATAAAGTTTATTTAATTTTTTATTTTTTTTATAAAAATTAGAAATACTTTCAAAGATTTACATTAAATATATAAGATTTGATTTTAAAACTAATATATAGATTTATAAGATATTAGGTGATTTTTTGAGTAAAACAGTATTTTCTCCAGGTTCTGCTACAATTATCAATGCTATTTCAACTGGTTTTGGTTCTGCATTTGGTATAGGCTTAGGTATTGAGGCGGAGGCTAAGTTTTCTGATGTTGGTGTCAACTGCTCATCAGATATAGGGGCGGATCCTCATTTGATGAACTTATGTGTGGAACAGGTTTTAGACCATTATAAGATAGGAAGTGCATTGGATTTCGATGATATCATACCTAGCTTGGATTTTGGAAATGGGCAGGGAATTGAAGTCAATACAAAATCCAATTTGCCTTTAGGTTCTGGGCTTTCTTCAAGCAGTGCCTTATCCAATGCTGTTGTCATGGCTACTGCTGCTTTGATTGCAAGCGAGTTTTACCTCGAGCCATTGACCGATATGGAAATGATTAACATGGGTATCGATGCATCACTTGAAGCGGGCGTTACAATTACAGGTGCTTTTGATGATGCTTCTGCATCTTTCTTTGGAGGATTGACAATCACTGACAATGGCAATAGGGAGATTTTGCATCAGGAAAGAATGCCTGATTATGATGTTTTGGTCTTTATGCCGGATAAGGAATCCTTAAGTGGCTCTTCTGATGTAGATAGGATAAAATTGATTGCTCCATATGTAAGGATAGCATTCAATCAAGCTCTTGATGGAGATTATCTTGAAGCTTTGACATTAAATGGACTATTGTATGGTAATGTTTTAGGATTTGACAATAACATTGCCCTTGATGCACTTCAAGCTGGTGCACTTGCTTCTGGATTGTCTGGAACTGGGTCTTCATTTGTAGCTATTGTTGATGAGAGTTCCATTGATGGTGTTAAGGAAGCTTGGGCTTCATATGATGGTAGAGTCATTGAAACAACTGTGGATAACAGAGGAACAAGAATTATTTAATTATTTTTCTTTTTCTTTTTATTTTTTTATACTATATTTTCATCTATTTTTTTTAAAATAAAGTGGTCTGCTTAGTTTTATCCTTGCTTGGAAACTCATGCAAGTATTCGAATATTTCATCTGGATTGTTCATTATCTTGTTTTCATTAGTTCTTTTATAGAAGATCTTCATTAATTCCTTTTGATTTGGACTGGCTATTCCATAGCTATTTCCATAAGTCTTGATGTACTTTTCCTTAAGTCCGGGGAAATGCTTATCCAACTTTTTATAGAAATATTCCCTGTTTCCATCTCTTAATGTCATTCCCATTCCAAAGCAGATAATTCCCTTGACATTTGATTCTATGCAGTAGTCAAGTATTCCATTGATGTTTTCTTCTGTATCGTTTATGAATGGGAGAATAGGGCATAGCCAAACGATTGTTGGTATATCGTGTTTATTTAGAATTTTCAATACCTTCACTCTTTCCTTTGTAGTGCAAACATTAGGTTCAAGTATTTTGCACAAGTCTTCATCGTATGTTGTCAAGGTCATCTGAATGACTACTTTTGCCTTTTCATTGATCTCTTTAAGCAAATCCAAGTCCCTAAGTATTAGATTTGATTTTGTGATGCAAGTAAATCCATGACCGTATCTGTTAATGAGTTCTAATGATTCTCTCACATTTTGTATCTTCTTTTCAAGAGGTATGTATGGGTCTGTCATAGATCCTGTTCCAATCATGACCTTTTCCTTTTTATTCTTTAGGGCTTTCTTAAGGAGTTCTGTTGCATTTGCCTTGACTTCAATGTCTTCAAATGCATGGTCCATATTGTAGACATTGCTTCTTGAGTCACAGTAGATGCAGCCATGTGAACATCCTCTGTATAGGTTCATACCATTCTTATTGGATAAAATGCTTTTAGCGTTAACGTAATGCATGATTTCACTTGTATTTCCTATTTTTTCTTATTCTATTTTTGGTTTTATTATATTTAATTATTTTTGAGAGCATTTGAAAAGAAATTAATAAAAATCAATACAAAGTAAAAGTTAATTTCAATAAGCATGTTTATATAAGATGAGATATAAAGTATAATTATTATCAAAACTATGGAGTTATTTTTGTGGATAAGAAAGAGATTATGAGCTTATTTGAAAATGAGGAAGAAGCTCAGGATATTCTTGAAAAGTCTAGAAAAAGAATCGATGAAATTGATAATGATTTAGTTAACTTAATAAGTGAAAGAACTTCACTTGCTAGGAGTATTGTTTTAGCTAAAGTTTTTTTAGGCATGGAAATTTATGATAAGTCAAGAGAAGCTCAAGTTCATGCCAAAGTAAATAAATTAGCTGAAGACTTGAATATTGATAAAAGTATTCTTAGCGATATTATGGACATGCTAACAACTTTAAGTAAAAATAGACAAAGAGAAATTTTGGAGGAATGATTATGGGAAATATTAGAACTTCATTTGTAAAACGTATATCAAAAGAATTAATTGAAACTCACCAAGGCAAATTTACTACTGATTTTGAAGAAAACAAAAAATTAGTAGCAGAGTACTCTACTGTAAGTACTAAACACTTAAGAAATAAAATTGCTGGTTACATTACTAGATTAGTAAGACAACAAGCAAACCAAGCTTAATTTTATTTTTTACTTTTTTTAAGATTAATTTATTTTAATTTTCTATTTTTAGATTAATTAATTTAATCTACTACTTTTTTATAATTTTTATATCAATCTTTAAGATTTTTTTAAATTTTTTGGTGAATTATTTTTGGATCTTTTTTATTTAGATTTTTATTAATTATTCAGTATTTTTTATTAACAAATGGATAATTTACATTAAAAAATTGTAAAATTAATAATTAAATATATAAATACCCTTTAATATAATTAATAAATGGATAATAGTCTATAAAATATGATTTATCAAAATATTTATTTTAATTTTTAATTTAAAAGAAAAGGTGTGTAAACAAATGGAATTAATTGTAGCCAAATTTGGCGGTACTTCGATTGGAAATGGACAAAGAATTAGAAAAGCTGCACAATCTATCGTAAATGCTTATATGGAAGGAAAGAAGGTTGTGGTTGTTGTATCAGCTATTAACAAGACTACTGATGATTTAGTAGCTATTGCTGATGAATCCATTGGAAAAGAAGTAACCGAAAAGCAATTGGCGGAAATTTTATCCATGGGTGAGAGAACCAGCATTAGAGTATTTTCATCAGTCTTGGAATCCTTAGGTGTAAAATCCGAATACATCGATCCAAGCCATGATTTATGGCCTGTGATAACTGATGACAACTATGGAAAAGCTCAAATTGATTTCGAAAGAACTGAAGAACAAGCTCAAGGGCTTTTAGGACTTTTAGAGCAAGGAATCATTCCAGTTGTCTGCGGATTCTTAGGAAGAACTGAAAATGGAGAAGTGACTACCTTGGGAAGAGGTGGAAGTGATGTAACTGCATTCCTATTAGGTCATTGCTTAAATGCAGATGATGTGATTATCGTTACTGATGTGGATGGAGTCATGTCCACTGATCCAAGAAAAATCAATGAAGCTGAAAAATTGGATTACATCTCTGTTGAAGAGATGAGAGATTTAGCTACTCATGGAGCACAAGTTTTACACCCTCATGCTTTAAGATTTAAAGATCCTGAAATAAAAGCAAAAATCATTAGCTTTGAAAAAGGTGATTTGTCTGACCCTGGAACTGAGATTGTAGGTCCCTTTGAAGATTCCATGAGCAAATCAGTATGCTTGCATCCGGAACCTATCTCTGTAGTTGCTTTAGTTGGAGAGGATTTGCTTAATCAAATAGGTCTCCTTGCAAAAATGACAACTTTGGTAGCGGAAGCTAACATTAACATTTATGGTATTTCTGCAGGTCAAAATTCAATTACCTTATTCTTGGATAAATGTGATGCTGATGAAGCATATCACATATTGCACAAGCTAGTCATTGCTGAAGATAATTTAAGTTCAATTTCCTTAGGTAGAGACATTGCAATGTTAACCATGATTAATCCAGACTTTATTGAAACTCCTGGAGTAATCACTGAAATCACCAATCCACTTAAGGAAGCACACATAAACATTGTTGAAATCTCATCTTCTCAAACTGCTATTGTCTTATTTATTAACTGGGAAGATGGTAAGGTAGCATACGACTTAATAAAGGGAGTTTTATAACTCTCGCTTTTATTATTTTTACCCAATAAAGAGGCATTTACTTTTATTTTCATTAAAGAGAAGTAATTTGTTTCTATCGTTTTTTATTGTAATTAATTTTTATTTACAATCCTTGAAGTTACGTAAAAATATTTGGTTTTTAAGGATACGAACTTTAACGGATTAAGTATTTGAAATTAATATGATTCTTTAGAAATTAAAATTAAATGAAATAAAAATAAATAATTAGATTTATAAAATATCTGAAAATAAAAATTTAAAAATAATTATATAGTAAAAAGGTGTTTTTTATGCGTTTTGAAGGAACTGCTGTTGCTATGGTCACTCCTATGCATGAGGATGGATCCATAGATGAAGAAGGATACAGACAAAATATTAACTGGTTGATTGACAATGATGTAGACGGTTTAGTTGCTGTAGGAACTACCGGTGAATCCGCTACTTTAACCCATGATGAACATAGAAGAGTTCTTGACATCATGATTGATGAAGTTGACGGCAGAGTCACTACCATTGCTGGAACCGGAAGTAATGCAACTAGTGAAGCATTGGACTTAACTAAATATGCAGATGATGCTGGAGCAGACATGGCTCTCTTAATCACTCCATATTACAACAAACCACAACAACATGGTGTAATTGAACATTATACCCAAATTGCAAATGCTGTGGACATTGACTTGATCACTTACAATGTACCATCACGTACCAGTTTGGATATGGCTCCTGAAACCATTGTTGAACTTGCAAAAGTGGACAACATCTCCGCTTTAAAAGAAGCTTCATCTGATGTGGACAAAGTGTCTAAAACCATGAAACTCTTAAGGGATGAAGGATTGGAAGACGATATTGTAATATTGTCTGGTAGTGATGAATTGACCCTTCCTTTAATGTCTGTTGGTGCAAGAGGTGTTGTAAGTGCATCCGCTAACATCGACCCAAGAACCATGGTTCAAATGGTAAACTGCATTTTAGACGGTGACTATGACAAAGCATTGGAATTACATTACAAACAATATGACTTAATCAAAGCTTTATTCATTGAAACCAGTCCTGCACCTGCAAAAGAAGCATTGAAAATGATGGGAATGCCTGCAGGTCCATTAAGATTACCTTTAGTTCCTATGTTGGAAGAAAACAGAGCAATCTTAAGAAAAGCATTGGAAGATGCTGGAATTTTATAATTCCAGTTCTTATTTTTTTTAGAATTTAATTTATGATTATAACTAAATGTTTTAGATGATATTATGATAAAAGTTGCTGTAACTGGAGCTGCTGGAAGAATGGGCTCCGGCATTATAAGAAAAATTACTGAACAGGATGATATGGAAGTAGTAGCTGCTATTGAAATGCCAAACACTCCTTTAGCAGGTGTAGATGCAGGTGAAAAAGCAGGTATCGGTAATATTGGAGTTCCTATTGTCGGTTCAGAGGATTTGGAAAAAGCATTGAAAGAATCTGGAGCTGAAGTGTTAGTTGACTTCACCATTGCTCCTGCTGCTGTTGAAACAATTAAAAGAACTGCTGATTGCGGTGTAAACTTAGTGGTTGGTACCACTGGATTTACTGAAGAGCAAGCTAAAGGAAACGCTGATGTAATCAAGGAAAAGAACATCAAGGCAGTTATTTCCTCTAACTTCTCAATTGGTGTAAATGTATTCTTTAAGGTTTTAAAAGACTTGACTCCTATCTTAAATGACTTTGATATTGAAATTATTGAAGCTCACCACAATCAAAAGGCAGATGCTCCTTCCGGTACTGCTATGACTGCATTTGAAGTGGTTGCAGGTGCTTTAGAGAGAAACCCAGAAGAAGTGGGCATTTACGGAAGACAAGGTCAAGTAGGTAAAAGAACCAAAGAGGAAATCGGCATACATGCAGTACGTGGTGGAGACATTGTAGGAGACCACACAGTACTCTATGTTGGTGATGGTGAAAGATTAGAAGTTAAACATATGGCACATACTAGAGAAGTATTCATTGCTGGTGTTATCAGGGCTTTAAGATTCGTAGGTTCTGCAGAGCCAGGTAAAGTGAATGATATGGCTGATGTTTTAGGAATCTAATTAATTTTTATTTAATTTTAATTCCTTTTTTATTCTTATAGGAAATATTTAAAAAATATTTATAATTATTGAGATGATAAAAATGGTAAAAGTAGGTGTACTTGGTGCAACTGGAATGGTAGGTCAAAGATTTATCCAATTATTGGCTGATCACCCAGATTTTGAAATTGCTGCCCTTGCAGCGTCTGGAAGATCTGCTGGAAAAAAATATGAAGACGCTACCACTTGGTATATGAATAGTGAAATGCCAGAATCCGTAAGGGACATTACTGTAATTGAAACTGACCCTGCACAGATGGATAAGGATGTGGAAATTGTTTTCTCATCACTTCCAGCTGATTTTGCAGCTAAAGTTGAACCTCAATATGCAAAAGACTTTGTAGTGGCTTCCAACGCTAGTGCAATGCGTATGAAAAAGGACATACCTTTAGTCATTCCAGAAGTTAACCCACAATTCTTAGACATGATTGAAGCACAGCAAAAAAACAACAACTGGGATGGATTCATTGTAACCAACCCTAATTGTTCAACTATTGCATTGACTTTAACTTTAAAACCAATCTATGACAATTTCAATATCAATAGAATCTATGTATCTACCATGCAAGCTGTTTCAGGAGCAGGTTATAACGGTGTTCCTTCAATGGCTATTTTAGATAACTTGGTCCCTTACATTGGTGGAGAAGAGGAAAAGATGGAAAGCGAGACCTTACACTTGTTAGGTTCCCTTGATGGTGATGAAGTCAAACCTGCAAACTTCTCATTAAGTGCTTCATGTCACAGAGTGCCTGTAATTGACGGTCACACTGAAGCTGTATTTGTAGAGCTTGATGATGAAGCAGACATTGATAAAATCAAAAAGACAATGGCTGACTTTAGAGGTCTTCCACAAGAATTAGGACTTCACTCTGCTCCAGATCAACCTGTTATTGTAAAAGAAGAAGATGACAGGCCTCAACCAAGAATGGACAGAATGGCTTATGGTGGTATGGCTGCTACAGTAGGTAGAGTCAGAAAAGATCAAGCATTTGATAACAGTTTCAAATATGTTCTTGTAGGACATAATACAATTAGAGGTGCTGCTGGTGCTTCTATATTGAATGCTGAATTGATTAATAAGCAAATACTTTAATTATTAATCATTTCTTTTCTTTTTTTATTTTTTATATTCATTTTTTTCTAAATTTTAATTATTCTATTTCAATTAGTCGTTTCGTAAAACTATTATTCAAAGAAGTAAATTAAACAGACACAGAGAGTTTTTTAAGGGAAGGAGATATTATGGCTTTATTTACTTATTCTGTTAAGTATCGCTTTGTTTGCGAGAAATGTGAAAAGCCAACTGATTGGCTAAGTTACAGCATCACTCAAGATGCCGGAAATCTCAAAAGTCTTGCTGAGGAAATGAAAATTTATGCGAATGATGTCGCTTTGTCAACCCTGTCCGCTAATGTTGTTGATACGATGAGTGCTATTATGTCAACTGACCATTCGGATGAAGTCCCAATAGAAGTCTACACAAAGGATAATAGAAGGATCAAAAATGCTCACGACAAATTCCACCAAGCAATTGAGAAGGGTGATTTGTCTATTTTAGATGCTGTTTGTCCTGCATGCAATCAGAGACAGTCTTGGTCACCGAAGAAGTCTTTTTTTAAAAAGAATACTAATATCGTGAAGAACGTTACTGATGTTGTTGAGATTGACTGGAATTCGGAAAAGGTTGAAATTCATAAATAAGTTTCGTAAAACTGTAATTTAAAGAAGTAAATTAAACAAAATAAGGCCAAAATAAGTTATATTATAAAAATAGAATAATTTTAGAGCCATATTCTAAAAAACAACTTGAAATTTTCCAGTAACGACTCCTAGAAATGATTTTTGAAAGCTAATATAACTAGGGTGAGCGAAAATTATAGATAGATCTGTTCAAAATACTCATAATTAAAAAAATCATTAAGTTGACACTAACAAAAATAATGAAATGTTATATATTATGAAACATATATTGTCATATAAGTAAACATAAGTATAACAAAACTTTTTAAAATTGAACTAAATTTCATAATATTATGAAAAATTTGATTAGGTGATATAATGAATGCATATGCAGTTGTATCTCATTTTAGAGAAGACATACCAGAACAAAAAGAAGTAATGGCAATATTAAAAGAACACTTGAAATATTTCGCAAAATGTAGTGAAGAAGGCAAAGTCCTTATTGCAGGTCCCCATGCTCAAGAAGATGGCTCCTATGGTGGAGGCGGAGTCATGGTATTGAAAACTAATTCAAAAGAAGAAGCTGAAGAGCTTATGGCAAATGATCCATTTGTAGCAAAAAACATTGTAGATTACACAATCTATGAATTTAGAGTAGTTAATCTAAGACCTGAATTAGAAGAATGGTTCAAATCTTAAATATAACTTTTAAGATTTTCATTTTTTATTTTTTTACTTCAATTTACTATTTTTTTACTTTTTTTTAAAACTTCATACTAGAAATCCGTTTTTTCATTTAAAAATGCTAAGTTAAATGCATTAACAATTAATTTAAATAATAATTATTTATATGACTAATTGGAAAATTATAGTTATGGCAATGAATGATAAAATAGCTGATTATATTACCTTTCCAAAAACTTTTGAGAAATATAGATGGTACAAACCGATACTTGTTTTTGTACTGACTATAATTATAATGTCCATACTCTCAGGACTAACAATAGCGGCTTTTTACAAAATGGCGGGTCCTGATTTTTTAAGGGCTGTTCTTTATGGAGGATATGAAATACTTGTATCTCCAATGGCGATGTTCTTTATGGATTTAATTATCATTATGTTTATCCCTTCATTATATATTGCATCAAAAGTTGTTAAGGATAGGCCATTTTCATCTTATTCCTCTTCACGTGGAGGATGGAATTTCAAGCTCTATTTCAAGGCATTGATAATTCCGATGATACTGTTCATAGTATATATGATTGCAGAAACTGCCATTAAAGGACCGGAAGGCACATCTAATTTCTCAATAGCATTTCTCCTTTTACTTTTTATTTCTGTACCTCTCCAATGCATTGCAGAAGAATATATGTTCAGAGGGTTTATTATGCAGACATTTGGGGCTTGGTTTAAGATGCCAGTTTTGGCGATAGTCCTTCAAGCCATATTATTTACAGTATGCCATCAATATAACATCTTAGGACTCTTTGAAACATTAGTTACAGGTCTTGGTTTTGGATTTTTGGCTTGGAAAACAAATGGTTTGGAAATAAGCTCTGCCCTTCATACTGCGAATAATTTTGCAGTTGGCTTATTTGTTATGCTTGGACTTAAAGCATCAACTTCCTCTCCACAATTATGGGAAGTTGTGGCATCAATTGTTTTCTTAATTATATTATTCATCATAATGTATTATGTTGGCAATAAAACCAATTGGTTTGGAGAAATCTCAGAAAACTCTCAAAATAGATGATTATTCAATTAGGAAAAATCTTTTTTTTTAAGTTTTGTAAAACCCCTATTTAAAGAGGTAAATTAAGCATAATTAAAAGTTTTTTAATTAAATATTTAATAATCATACAATGTATCATAATTAATAAACTCTTTTTTTACATTAACATTGTCAACATCCACTCTTTCACGATATATGCACTTGCCATAATCCAAATGGGTCCTGTATACTTCAAATATTGCATAATCCGCTTTTTCATCTAAATGCACTTGGTATGGCACATCTCCAAGATAGCAAGTTCCAACATAGTTGCTGTCATTATACAAGACTTTTCCATTTTTTGAGTAGAAGATAACATTTATTGCATGAGTTCCAAAGCTTCTCTGATTGTATGTAATCTCGTATCCTTCTTCTGTAGAAACCTTTGAATCATACTGGCTTGAATGAATGTATCTGGTGATTTTCAAATCATCTACGATGACTGAGCTAGCCATGGAATTAGTGACTGCAGGCACAACAACTGTTGCTATAACTATTATCCCAAGAACAATCAGAACCCCTGCAAGGCAATATTTTCCGCTGTTGTCGTTTTCAGAGCTAGCATTTTGTCTACTTGATCCATTTCCTCCATAACTTCTTGGATAGTATCCTCCAAGATCAGAATCATCATAATTTCTTCCATACATCTTCTCTGTATCGCTAGCTCCATAGTGATAGTCTGCATTCTGCATGAAAAAGTCATCGTCACCTATCATGAATTTCCCCCATTCATTCTTTTGATTAATTCTATTTTTATTATAAGTATTTATTTTTTTATATTTCTATTTTTCAAAATAGTTAAACCAATTAATTAATTTTCACAAAATACTTATTTAACGTTCGTAAAATAAGATTATAAGGAATATTTAACATAATGTTTTTAAATTTTAATGTTACGTTTTTTTTAAAAAGAAGCTTTTTTAAGAGTTTTATTTTTTTTAAAGAGGAAATCATATGATGGAAATTCATTGCAAGGACTGTGGAAGCAATAACTTTGCTAGAAAGGAAGAGATGTACATTTGCACTGGCTGTGGCAGAGAATATTCTGCATTTGAGGTTATAGAGCTTACAGATGATGTGATATCTGACCAAAAGACTTTTGAATCCAAAAAAGGTTCCATAACTGAAAAGACTAAGGATTTTCATCCTAAAAAACCATTAAGCTATTATGAATCTGCTTTAAAAAGAAATCCTGATGATTTTAACGCTCAATTGAATATAATTTATCTAAGTGCTGAAAAGGCTAAAGTCACTGAAATAATTCCATATATTAGAAAAATGATTAACACATCTCCTAAAATATTAAAGTCAATAAAGGACAGTCATTTAACTGAAGAGAAGGAAATGGAAGCAATTTGGGAAGTAGGTGGCGTATTTCAGATAACTGCAGTTACCTTTAAGAATTCAGGGGATTCGAATACAAGAAAAATGGCCAATGATGCCTATGCACAGAGAGTCAATAAGGAATGGTATCTTCGCATTCTCGAATTGACTAAGCTATTTTTCACTTTCGGTGATGATTTGGAAAGAATTTTTGATGGGAAGTATGAGGAATTGGCTGTAAATTCATATAAGACTGGAATTTGGTATTATCTGGATATAATTAAGCTTGCTGACGATCAGGATGTTCATATAAAGAAGATAAGGCATTATGAAGAGAAAATAAGATTGGTCGAACCTGATTTTGAGTCTAAATTGGATATTAAAGTTGGTAAAAACAAGGAGTCCTTCTTTGGAAGATTATTGTCTAGAAAATAACATTATTTTTTTTATTTTTTTGAAGATTTTAGGCACATTACTTCTTTTTTTTAATCAATAATCAGTTTCTTATTTTTTACTTTTAGGCTAAAATAAACAAAATAGTTAAATAAGTTAAAGTATAATATAATAATATTGCTTTTAAAAATTTTTTAACCGGGCCCGTAGCTCAGTCTGGCAGAGCGCTTGGCTCTTAACCTTGTTGTCGCGGGTTCAATCCCCGTCGGGCCCGCTTTTTAGTTTTGTATAACTTTTTTTAAATAACTAAATTAAACATGCTTTTTAGTTTTGCACAGATTTTTTTAAATACTAAATTAAACATGCTTTTTAGTTTTGCACAGCTTTTTTTTAAACAACTAAATGGATATATTTAACAAGTTATTCATCATTTTCTTCACTGTTTCCATCTTGATTTTGGGTAATTATCCTTTCCAGATTATCGATCTTTTCCTCTAGTTTTTCAAATTTCTTTTTGGAGTTTCTATGAATGATTGCAGCAGCTAAAGTAGCTGTACCCACTCCTGAAAGGATATATCCACTCCAAACAAGGAATATGCTTGTCAATATGCCTCCAGGGGTACTGCCTAAAACTGCATACCCATTACTTGTAAATGCATTTGAAGTCATAGCCAATGAATTTAGAGGGGGTTGATTTTCAAGGAATATTGTTGTTACAAGACAAGTGAATACAATGCTTACCAAAATCAAAATCAGTTTTTCCAATCCATTTTCATCAGTAAACTCTAAAAACCTGTGATATAGGAACACTACCATATAAAGCAATGTAGGGATGCGGATGAAGTCCCAATATCCAAGTAATGTGGTTCCAAAGACAAGGGCAGATATTGATGCCAGTGGCATTAGGAATATGCTTGATATCCTGCTTCTTGTTGAAGAGTCATAAAATACCACTACAATATATGTTGATACGAAGATATCAATTAGGGAATTAATTAAAAACAGTTCATTGCTCACTGTAAAAAATCTATCAAAGAAGAAGTTTATTATGCAGAAATATATCAACAGAATTAGGATTAGGTAATGGACTTGCCTTAATGAAAAGATCTCTTCCTTAGGGAGAAATTCATTTGGGTTCATTAGTTTTTTGTGATGTTTGAATAAATATTTTTTAATTTGTTCCCCAAGGAAACATAATATTATGAATATGCCCATTGCAACAATGATCTGTGTTAGATAGTTAACTAATCCCATAATTATCACTTGTTAATATGTTTATGGTTCATAATAAATAAACTATTATATATTTTATTCTTTTTAGGGCTTTCGTAAAATGAGAGTTATTATTGTTTAAATAAAAATTATTATAATTGGTTTTTTTTAAACAAAATAATAAAATATATAAATTTCCATTTTTAAATTATAATAAGACTATAAATTTTAAAATTATTAAAATTAATCAAAATTAATCAAAATTGATTAAAATTGATTATTGAGTTAATGAGGTAAAAATATGGGTCCTATTTTAATTGATGATGAAAAATGCATTGTCTGTTCCTCTTGCATAAGTGATTGTCCTAATTCATTTATCTATATGGAAGACGGCAAAATACAAACACATGACAAGGGATGTATGGAGTGTGGACATTGTTACGCTATCTGTCCTGAAGGTGCCATTAAAATGGCAAATTATGACTTCAGTGATGAAATGGTAGTGTCTATGAGTGAAATAAATGAAGATACACTTCTAAATGCAATGAAAAGCAGACGCACTATAAGGCAATTCAAACCAATTGAGGTAGAAGATGAAAAAATCAATATGATCCTCGAAGCTGGAAGATATGCCCCAACTGGAGCAAATTCCCAGGATGTCAAATATACAATTCTCGGTTCAAAGCAGGCTGAAGCAGAGGAAATCTGTGTAAACTTATTTAGAAAGGGCAAAAAAGTGGGAAATTTGAGCAGCTATTTGAGAAGAATTGAAGTGACAGATGATTTCTTCTTCAAAGGGGCTCCATTGGTCATAGTCGTTTCAAGCAAAAGCAATATAAATGCAGGGCTTGCAAGCGCATATATGGAGATAATGGCTAACAGTCTTGGTTTAGGTGTCCTATACAGTGGATTTTTCGTAATGTGCACAAAGCTAAGCAGGAAACTTAGAAATCTCATTGAATTGGAAAAGGGACATGAAGTGGTTTCCTGTATGGTTATAGGTTATCCTAAGGTCAAATACCAAAGAATCGTCCCTCGTAAGGATTTGCAAGTAAATAGATTATAATTGCTTACAATCTTCGTTCTTAATTGTTTTTTCTTTTTTTATCTTAATTTCTCTTTTTTATTTATTTTTTTTATTGTCTTCTTTTTTCTATTTTTTAACAGTTTCATTGTATCTTAATTACTAAACTTAATCAAATTAACAAAAATATTATAAGTATACTTGTATAGATATATATATATATTTAACCTACGCAAGTCTTAACGACTTAAGTATTTTTTTATAGAAAAACATTGAGTGATTAAATGGCAAGAGAAGAGAAAAAAGCTGCTAGAAAACGTTTTGATGAGATTATTGGTGTTGCAAAAAAGCACCACTTGGCAAAACTATTAACAAAGAATGAAAACGATGAAGATTTTGAAGTTTCAGACCTCAGATATGCAATGGAAGAGTTAGGTCCTGCATTCATTAAATTAGGTCAGCTATTGGCTACAAGGCCGGATATGGTAGGTAATGAAATTGCAGATGACTTGAAGTTGCTTAGGGACAACACCCCTGTAACTCCTTTTGATGAAATAAGGGATGTCATTGAAGGGGAGCTTGCACAGCCCTTGGAAGATGTATACTGTGAATTCAATGAAGAACCTCTTGGTTCCGCTTCAATCGGTCAGGTTTATAGGGCAAGATTAAAGGAAACTGGAATGGAAGTTGCTGTTAAGGTTCAAAAGCCAGGCATCTATGATGTCATTGTTCCTGATGTAAAGATATTGAATAACTTGGCAGGAACTATCGATAAGCATATATCAAAGTCAAGAACCTATAACTTGCCTGCAATAGCTAAGGAATTTGAAAAATCCATATTCAAGGAACTTGACTATATGGAGGAAGTCAGAAACATTGGAAAAATCACTAAAAACTTTGAAGAAGTGGACTACATTAAAATACCTGAAGTCTATCCAGAATACTGTACTCCTAAGCTCATTACCATGGAACTTATTGACGGATATGAAGTGACTGATTTGTTTGACAATGAGATTGAAGGCATCAACAATACTGAAATTGCCCAATATGGAACCCAATCCTATTTGAAACAAGTATTGATTGATGGATTTTTCCATGCAGACCCACATCCAGGAAACTTGTTTGTAACCAAGGACAATAAGCTTTGCTACATAGACTTCGGTATGATGGGAGTTGTAAATGATGAGTTCAGAGCAAACTTCTCTCAAATGATCTTGCTTTTGCTCGGCGGAAACTCAAACCACTTGATCAAGCAAATGCTTTATATGAAGATTATCACACCAGAGCAAAACACTCCTGACTTCAGAGAGGATGTTGACGATTTATTGAATACCTATGTAGGTGTTGATATAGACCAAATGGATGGTATTTTTGACCGTTTGATGGATCTTATGATTGAACATAACATTGTTCTTCCAAGGGAATTCGTTATGATTGGAAGAGGTATAATCCTTATTGAGGATGCAGGAAGCAGATTGGACCCTCACTTCAACATCACAGGAGAGCTTGAACACTTCGCTAAGAAGATGGTTGGTCAGAAATTCAGTCCAGGAAATCTTGTAAGTGGCGGATTCAACTATATCGTTGAAATTGAACATTTGTTAAAGGATTTGCCTGACAGACTCAACAGCACTCTTGATAAGGTTGAAAAAGGGGAATTGGAAATAAATATGAACCATACCGGTTTGGATGAATTGAAAGATCAATTATCCATATCCTTAATAGTTTCTGCATTGCTTGTAGGTTCATCCATTGCTATTTTAGCAGATAAAGGACCAAGAGTATGGGATATTTCAGCTATTGGGTTCTTTGGATTCCTTATCAGTGCAATTCTTGGATTATACATTATAATTAAATTCATAAGAACTGAAAAGTAATTTAAACAATTTAAATGATTGCTTAATCATGTATGAGGTGAAAGAATGTATAGGAAATTATTGGCCTTTTTAATATTGGGCTTTTTGGTAATTGGAGCAGCAAGTGCTGCAGACTTTAAGATCAATGATGGATTTGAAGAGGTGACTGAGTATTTCTCTGTCAATAACGAAACAGGGATGACTTTATGTACTTGGGAAAATGACGAATCAGTTCAAGAGTATTATTTGCAAAACGGCACTGGTTACATTATAGTTGAAGGAGACAGCAATACATATAATGTTACTGAAGATGATGCAAGTGAAATCGGACATGCCATTTCTTATGTGACAAGTGGAAAAGCTACTTTAACTTATGGAGTTTTAGAAAAAGTGGAATTTGAAGGCAAAGAGTATGTCATTTTTGCATATATGGAAAAGGCAAGCCCTGATGATTGGAAAGCATGTTATGATGAATTGATGAAATTCAATGAAAACAATAACGTAGAGCCATTAGCAGATGCATTATAAGCATTTTATAAATAATATTTTTTTTATTATTGTGGAGAATTTATTTTCTCCCCTTATTTTTTAATTTTTTATAAATTTTTTCTTATTTTATCCTAATTTTTCTTAAATAATCATATTTTCCTAATCAAAACTTTAAAATTTATGCAATTTTAATAGAATTTATCCATATACTTTAAATAAGAGTTTAAACATACATTTAAATATAGTTTTAATTAAAGACTAATCTATTTTGATTAGCATTAAATTAAGTTATGTTTAAGTGATAAAATGAGTTTTGAAAGTTCAAGCGATATGTATAAGTTACAAAAATTGGTAAAGTCTTCTCTTTTAGAGATCAACAAGCTTAAGATGGAAATTGTTCAATTAAAAGAAGAGCAAAGTTCCCTGAAATCTAATGATGAATTTGAAACACTGAAAGCTGAATCTGAAGAATCCTTAAAGCAAAAGGATGATGAGATTTTTGAATTAAAGAAACAGCATGAACTGGAAATATCTAATTTGAAACTTAAGTATGACGAAGATTTAAAGAATAAAGGATTAGAGCTCAATGACTTTTTAGCTAAATTCGATAATGATATCAAGGCTAAGGATGATGAGATTTCTGATTTAAAATCTAAATATTATGCTGATTTGAATACTAAAAACTATGAAATTGAAAACCTAACTCATTCTTTAAATACTAATATTGAAGTATTGAACAGATCCAAGGATCTATTGAATTCAAAGGATGAAACCATCAG
Source organism: Methanobrevibacter sp. (assembly GCF_017432245.1). Classification (GTDB taxonomy): domain Archaea; phylum Methanobacteriota; class Methanobacteria; order Methanobacteriales; family Methanobacteriaceae; genus Methanobrevibacter. The sequence goes on along the minus strand of NZ_JAFRJO010000082.1, from coordinate 29,368 downwards.
AAACCTATCAGATAAGGTTAATGAACTTTCTGATATTAATGAATCTCTTTCTAAAATGAAGGAATCCTTTGATGATGAATTTAACAGCTTTAAAACTTTAGAATTAGGTCAGGCAAACCTTAAATTGAAAGAGGCATTGAATGATGTCAGTTCTAAAGACAATGAAATTCAAGCTATTTCTAATGATTTGAAGATTGCTGAAAATAATTTGGTGGATCTTCAACGCCAATTGGATGAAGCAAAAAATAAGGAGAATGAAGCTAACCTTAAATTGGCTAATACATTAACTGCTGTTGATGATAAGAATATGGAAATCCAATCTCTCAATGCTCAAATTGCTTCTCAAAATGAGGAAATCCTCGACTTGAAGAATAATTTGGTAAATAAGGATAATCTTGTAGCATTGCAAAGAGAGCTTGATTCCCGTGATTTAACCATTCGTGAGAAAGATGTGCAGATACAATTATTGAAAGACAAGTCAGTTTCACGTGAGGACTATGCAAAGGTTCAAAATGAATTGTCTAAAAAAGACCTTCAAATCCAAAGATTAAATGAAGTGAAGGACTTGTTCTTTGAATTGTCTGATGATAGTTTCTTGGATAATCAATCTCATGATGGAATCATTAACAAAACATCTGTTGAAGATAGGGAATTGCTTGAATTGAATGACATAAAGAGAGAATTGGAATTAGCTAAAGAGAATAAGCTTAAGATTAGAGCTGTTGGTGATGAGGAATTGGAAAATGTGGCTAATTTAATTGATTCCCAATCAAATGATGGGGCATCTCAAAATAATGAGGAAGTCGAAAGACTTAAAGCGGAACTTGAAGGATACAAATCTACAGTTGAGGAATTGGAAAAATTCAAGTTCGTATATGATAAGTTAACTGCTCCTCAATTGAAGAACTTAAATTCCATCCAGTCTCAAATTTATCATCTGTTACCTGAAGATGAATCTATGGATACATTGTCTGTAAAAGATTATCTAAATGATCTTGCATTCAAGAACCTTTCATTCGGTAATACAAAGAACATTCTTAAAAGCTTAGAGAGAAAAGGTTATGTTGAAGTGGCTAAAAAAGAAAATGATATATTCTTCTGGCAAAAGCTTCCTTTACCTGAAGAATAATTAATTTTCCTTTATTTTCTTTTTTTATTATTTTTTGGTTTTATTTTTTCATATGCTTATTTTTATGGCGGTTTTGAATTTCATGTAATTTTTAAAATTTTCATGAAATCGTTTTTTCTTATTTTTTTCTATTTTTTATACCTATTTTTTCAATTCCATTTTTTATACTAATTTTTTCTAATTTATACTATTTTTCTAATTCCTTCATCATACTTGTTTCATCATGTATTGAATATGTCTTATTGTTGAAATGATAGGTACCAATAGGAACAGATAAATAAAGTTAGGGTTTACGTTAAAGTCCAATAGGTTTACAATAACTGTAGCTCCCATAACAATATACAATGTGTGGTATACATGTTTCTTGTCTTTTTCAGTTGTGTATTCCTCAAGGAATCCTCTTTTATGGGCATAATAGAACATTATTAAGAAGAACACTACAACTAAAAGTATATTTAATCCAAAGATCACATTTGCCAAGAAGAAGTGTGAATAGTTTCCGATAATGGATGTTGTAAATGGTATGAAGCATATGCTGGCTAAATAAAATATATTTAACCATATATAAGGAATATTCAATTTTTTTATTTTCATAAACTCATGATGATAAATCCAGAATGAAGCCAAGAGTATGAAACTAACAATCACCACTCCAGCAACTGATGCGATGGAGCCGATAAAAGCTATAAATCCTGTATAATTGACTATTTCATTTTCAGGCAATGCCATTCCAAAGATCAAAAGTGTCATTACTATACTGAATATACCATCAGTAAGTCCCATTAGTCTTCCAGGATCAATATCAAGGTCTTTTTCGAATGCATCTATGAATCTTTGGTAAGTGCTGATTTTCTTATCGGTTTTTTCGAGCCTCTTAATCTCTTCATCAATGTTTCCTTCCTCAATCTCATTACTCATTTGATTATTTTTATGCTTTTCAATCTTTTCCTGAATCTTTTTAGCATTGCTTTCATCCATTTCATCTAATTTCCGATTAATTTTTTCTTTCAGGCTTTCTAATTCTTTGTATTTTTCATCAAGATTTGCATTGTCATAATCATTAGATGGATTGTGATTTTCAATTTCTTCATTTGCTATAAAATCATCTCCAAGTCAATTATAATTACTTAAAATTTTGTTTATCTTATTATAATAATATTTTGGAAAATATGCTTAGCTCATCATGTCTTTTTCAATTGTTTACCGCAAAGGAACTAGTGTTAACTGCAAAGGAACTTTCAATTTTAATATATTTTTGTAACTAAATTAAATTTATATTATTTTGTTCATATTATTTTAAAATAATTATAATTTCATTCAATTTTTAATCATTTTTCTATATTTTTCTTTAAAATAATAATTTTCCAAAAATTCATCATAAAAACAAAAACTTTATATATTACTTTAAACCCATTGTTATTATAGAATAAATATTATTAAATTAGTTGAATCTATCAATGATTTAAATTAACTTATATTTATTTAATCTATCAAAAAAATTATTTATTAAAAAAATTGAGGTGTATAGAATGGCACAAGGTCAACCTATTTTCATTTTACCTGAAGGAACTAACAGATTGTTAGGTAGAGATGCACAAAGAACCAACATCTTAGCAGGTAAAGTATTAGCAGAAACTGTAAGAACCACTTTAGGTCCAAAAGGTATGGACAAAATGTTAGTGGACGGACTCGGAGATATTGTAGTAACCAACGACGGAGTTACTATCTTAAAAGAAATGGATATTGAACACCCTGCAGCAAAAATGCTCGTAGAAGTTGCAAAAACCCAAGAAGACGAAGTTGGAGACGGAACTACTACCGCAGTAATCATTGCTGGAGAACTCCTCAAAAAATCCGAAACCTTATTAGATATGGACATTCACCCAACCATCATTGCTATGGGTTACAGACAAGCAGCAGAAAAAGCACAAGAAATCTTAGATGATATCGCTATCGAAGACATTTCCCGTGAAATGTTAGTAAAAGTAGCTATGACTGCTATGACTGGTAAAGGAACCGAAAAAGCTCGTGAACCTTTAGCAAACTTAATCGTAGATGCTGTACAACAAGTAGCTGACGATGGTGAAGTTGACACTGATCACATTAAAATCGAGAAGAAAGACGGCGCTGTAGTAGAAGAATCTACCTTAATCCAAGGTGTAATCGTAGACAAGGAAAAAGTACACCCAGGTATGCCATCTGAATTGAAAGACGCAAAAGTTGTCTTAATCAACTCTCCTTTAGAAGTTAAGGAAACTGAAGTAGATGCTGAAATCAGAATCACTGACCCTGCTCAAATGCAAGCATTCATTGAACAAGAAGAACAAATGGTCAGAGATATGGTTAACAAAATCGCTGATGTCGGTGCAAACGTATTATTCGCACAAAAAGGTATCGACGACTTAGCACAACACTACTTAGCTAAAGAAGGAATCTTAGCTGTAAGAAGAGTTAAAAAATCTGACATTGACAAATTAGCTAAAGCAACTGGCGCTACTGTTGTATCCAACTTAGATGACTTAACCGAAGCTGACTTAGGTCACGCAGGTTCCGTAATCGAGAAGAAAATCTCTGGTGATGACATGATCTTTGTAGAAGAATGTCAAGAACCTAAAGCAGTAACCTTACTCGTCAGAGGAAGTACCAAACACATCGTTGACGAAATCGACAGAGCTGTTGATGACGCAATCGGTGTAGTAGCTGCTACTGTAGAAGACGGTCAAGTTGTAGCTGGTGGAGGAGCTCCTGAAATCGCTATGGCTAAAAAACTTAAAGAATACGCACAATCCATTAGCGGAAGAGAACAATTAGCTGTAACTGCATTTGCAGAATCCTTAGAAATTGTTCCTAAAACCTTAGCTGAAAACGCTGGTTTAGACAGCATTGACTCTTTAGTAGACTTAAGAGCTGCTCACGAAAAATCTGCTTACATGGGATTAAACGTATTCACTGGTGATGTTACTGACATGAAAGAAGAAGGTGTTGTAGAACCTAAACGTGTCAAAAAACAAGCTATTCAATCTGCTTCTGAAGCTGCTGAAATGATTTTAAGAATCGATGACGTAATTGCTTCCAGCGGAACCAGTGCTGGCGACATGCCTATGGACCCAGGTATGGGCGGCATGCCTCCAATGATGTAGCCAAGCTTTTCCGTTGCCTACGGCAACGCAAAACCTTGACCAAAATTTTTTCCTATTTTGGTAAAGGATTAGGCTTTTATTTAAATGAACCTTTTTTAAGGTTTATTTCTTTTCTTTTTTTACTTTTTTTAATATTTATTTTCATTGATTTTAACTAATTTTTCAATTAAAATTATTCTTCAATGAATATTATTTTCTTTTAGAATCCGCATTGATTTTATATGTTAAACTATTTCTAATAATAATTCTTGTTTTTTAATATATTAAACTATATATAATTTATTTCTAATTTAACTAAGTAATTATCCTTTATTTTTAATATTACTTTTCAAATGCTCTTTGTTTATGTTTATATTCTTTAAAAATCAATCTCTATTCAAGAACTTTTTAAAAATATGTAAAGGATTTGGTAAAATGTCTTTGGAAAATAAAAAGGAATGTAAAAAAGAAAACAATGAAGAAAATGAAAAAAATATTAAAGGAAATTATCATGAAGATATGTATGTTAAAAACAGCATAGATTACGGTTCTTGCGAACCTTCTAAATCTGGGGGTGATGGGGAAAGGGAGGTTCCAATTGATCTTGAAGAAAATGACTTGAATGAATTAGCACTTTTAGGATTTTTTAATGATTTTGCCTTGATTGATATAGGCATTCATGAGTTTATTAGAGAAGTTTATTTTGAGGAATAATCTTCTTTAATATTCCTTTAATTATTTTAACATTTTCTTCAGAGATACTAAAATTTATTAATCATGCAATTGATATTATTAATGGTAAGATTATATTGATAAATAGATATTAAAAATGATTGATATAGGAGTTATAAAATGGTTGATAATGAAAAAAATATTAGAAGTGAAGAAGAGAAGGAATTAATCATTAATGCTCGAAAACCTGTTGGCGAATTAGGTGATAAATTATTGGACCGCATGAACGAAAGTCATGAAAGCCTTGCTCAATGGGGTGTAAGCCATTTGGACATTTCGAAGGATGATATTATTTTAGATATCGGTTGTGGAGGGGGAGTCAATGTGGAAAGATTCCTTAACATGACTGAAAATAAGGTTTATGGACTTGATTACTCTGAAATAGCTGTTGAGAAATCTACAAACCTAAATCAGGATGCAATTGATGAAGGAAGATGTGAGGTTATTCAAGGATCTGTCTCTGAACTCCCATTTGAAGACAATACCTTTGATATTGTAACTGGATTTGAAACAGTTTATTTCTGGCCAGACTTTGTAAATGACTGCAAAGAAGTCAGAAGGGTATTGAAAGATGATGGAATAATGTTCATCTGCAATGAGGCAATTCCTGATGAAGAGGATGAGCGTCAAAAGGAGCTTATTGATCTCTTGGACATGAAAATATTCTCTGAAGATGAATTTGATGAATACTTGCGTGAAGCAGGATTTTCAGACATTATCTGTTTCTCAAAAAGCGGTCCTGATAGTGTAGATAGGGAATTGGTTACTGGATGGCTTTGTGTAATCGCAAGGAAATAAAATATTCTGTTTTTTCAATTGATATTCGATTATTTTCTTTAATTCTTTCTAATTTTTCTTTCTTCATTATTTTTTGTTTTAATACATAATCTCATATATTTATTCTACTTTTTAAGAACAATTAATTTTTTTAAGTAAATTTTAAATATGATTAAAGATTAATAAAATATGTTAAAGATTAATTTTGATTATATTTCTTATTAATTATTATTTTTCATTTGATATTTTTTTATAGCGGATTCTAAAATAATAACTAATAAAAAATATCACTTGACTTTAATCTTAGGAAGTAAATGGTGATTAGATGAGTATGGCTTTATCAATTGGATTAATTTCCTTAATTATTTTTGGAAATATCGAGAACTTAATTTTAGCTTCTCAAGGAGTAGTTAAAGCAGCAAATCCTTTAAAATTAGCAATTTTTAGTTTAATTTTCGTAACTTGTTGGTTAATAATTGGTACTGTTTGTACTCAGCAATTGGAAACTTATGGCATTTACATTGAATTCATTGGCGGATTAGCTATTTTTATTTTAGGTATTCAATCAATGCTAGAAGCAGTTAGAGGTTAGTGATAGAATGTCTTCATTTAAAGATTTCGTAAATGAGTATAAGCCTTTCTTAAGATTATTAATTTTCGGAAACATCGAAAACTTGGTTTTATCCGCTCAAGGTGTAATTGAAGGTGCAGATCCTCTACTTGTTGCAGGACTAAGTTTATTAGCAGTAATTACTTGGCAGTTTATAGGTGTTTTCGGTACAAAATCCGCTATGAAATATTCCAGACATATTGAGTTTATTGGTGGATTTGCTATATTTGTTTTAGGTATTCAATCAATGCTTCCTTTGATAAATCAGTTGATTTAAATTTTTAAGGATTTTCCTTATTCTAATTTAAATTATTGCCTCTTTTTGTTATTTATATATTAAAAATCTTAATTATAGAAAGATTTATATATTATGTTAACTAACAATTATATGTTGTATATTGCGGTGTTAGTCCAGCCTGGTTAAGACTCTAGCCTGCCACGTTAGAGACCCGGGTTCAAATCCCGGACGCCGCACTTTTTTTATCGCAGCTGTGGTATAGTCTGGTTATTACTTGGGCCTTCCAAGCCTACAACCCGGGTTCGAATCCCGGCAGCTGCATCTGTTTTTCATGATTTTTTTAACCTTAATTTTTTTAACTATTTTATGATTTTCGTCTATTTTTGAAATGATTTTATTGTTAACTGGTTTTAGTATAGCTTTTAAATCATTTTTTACATATTTTCCCTTATTTTATTAAATAAGTTTATATGTATTAAAAAATAATATTATATTAATATAACCTTATAATGAACATTTTAAGTTTTTTTAGTCATTTTAAGTTTATATTTCTTTAAAAAAAACAAAATGAAAATAAAATCATTGTTGAATTTAAAAATTATATTTATTTGTTAAAATTAAAATTGAATTAATAGCAATTATTAGCTATTTTAATTAAAACTAAATTATTAAATGGTTGTGATTTAATGGCAGGAATTGTTGGATATGGGGCAAATGTGCCTTCATATAGAATTAAAGTAGAAGAAATCGCAAAGGTATGGGGAGATAACCCTGATTCAATCTCAAACGGTTTAATCGTTAATGAAAAGTCTGTGCCTTCATCTGATGAGGATACTGCAACCATTGCAGTTACCGCTGCAAGATATGCATTAGCTAGAGCACAAATCGATCCTCAAGATATTGGAGCAGTTTACGTTGGTTCAGAATCTCATCCTTATGCAGTAAAACCAACCGCTACAATCGTTGCAGAAGCAATTGGAGCTACTCCTGATATGACTGCAGCAGACTTGGAATTTGCTTGTAAAGCAGGAACTGCAGGAATTCAAGCCACTATGGGTTTAGTAGACTCTGGCATGATTAAATATGGTTTAGCTATTGGTGCTGATACCTCTCAAGGAGCTCCTGGAGATGCTTTGGAATACACTGCATCTGCTGGTGGTGCAGCTTATATAGTTGGTAATAAAAACACCATTGCTGACTTTGGAACTACTTACAGCTACACTACTGACACTCCCGATTTTTACAGAAGAGAAGGTCAACCTTATCCAAGTCACGGAGGAAGATTCACTGGTGATCCAGCTTACTTCAAACATGTATTCGGTGCAGCAAAAGGATTGCTTGAAAAAACCGATACAACAGTGGAAGATTATGATTATGCTATTTTCCATCAACCTAATGGTAAATTCTACTTAAGGGCAGCTACAAAATTAGGATTCAAACCAGAACAATATAAGGATGGTCTATTAACTCCTAATGTAGGAAACACCTACTCTGGTGCTGTTCCTTTAGCACTTTCCAATGTTTTGGATAAAACAGAACCTGGCGATAAGATTTTCATTGTATCCTACGGTTCAGGTGCAGGTAGTGATGGATTTACCTTAACTGTAAATGACAGAATTGAAGAAGTTAAAAATTTAGCTCCTACAACTGAAGAAATCCTCTCTAAAAAGATTTATGTTGATTATGCAGTTTATGCTAAATTTAAAGGAAAACTTAGAATGGCATAGAAAGAGGATAAATTTAGAGGAATTAATTATAATTATTATGATAAAGGTGAAAAAATGAGAGATGTTGCAATTATCGGAGCTTCCCAAACAAAATTCGGTGAATTATGGGACAGTTCATTTAGAGAATTAATTTCACAAGCTGGTCTTGGAGCTATGGAAGATGCAAATGTTAGTGGTGCAGATTTAGAGGCAATGTTTGTCGGAAACATGTCTGCAGGTCTTTTCGTAGGTCAAGAACATATCGCAGCACTTATTTCTGATAGTATGGGTATGAACCCAATTCCATGTACAAGAGTTGAAGCTGCTTGTGCATCAGGAGGACTCGCACTTAGACAAGGTATTATGGCTGTCGCTTCAGGTTACCATGATGTAGTGGTATCTGCAGGTGTAGAAAAGATGACTGATGTTGTTGATGCAACTCCTGCTATTGCTACCGCTTCTGACCAAGAATGGGAAGCACAACAAGGAGCTACTTTCCCATCATTATATGCTATGATTGCTCAAAGACATATGTATGAATATGGAACCACAAGAGAGCAATTGGCTATGATGTCTGTAGTAAACCATAAAAATGCTTCAAACAACCCTAATGCTCAATTCCCATTTGAAATTAGTGTTGATAAAGTATTGGCATCTTCTCCTGTTGCAGATCCATTAACTTTACTCGACTGTTCACCTGTTTCTGACGGTGCAGCAGCTATTGTTATTTGTGCAGCAGAAAGAGCTAAGGAATTCACTGACACTCCTATTTATGTAAGAGCATCTGCACAGTCTTCTGGAACCATCGCATTGCACAGCAGAAAAGACATTACTACTTTAGATGCAACCATTGCAGCTTCCAGAAAAGCATATGATATGGCTGGAGTGACTGTAAAGGATATTGATGCTACTGAAGTTCACGATTGTTTCTCAATCAACGGATTGCTTGCAATTGAAGACCTTGGATTTGCTGAAAAAGGTGAAGGTGGAAAAGTTCTTGAGGAAGGACAAACCAATATTGATGGTGATTGTCCAATTAACCCATCTGGTGGTTTAAAGGCAAGAGGACACCCTCTTGGTGCTACTGGTATTGCTCAAGCTGCTGAAATCGTATGGCAATTAAGAGGAGAAGCAGGCAAACGTCAAGTGGATGGTGCTGAAATCGGTATGACCCATAATGTTGGTGGTACTGGTGGTACTTGTGCTGTTCACATCTTTGGTAGAGATCCTAACTAGATTTCTACTTTCTTAACTTTTTTTTATTTTCTTATTTTTAATTGCTTTTTAACTATTTTTCTATTATTCTATTTTTCTTATTTCTATTTTTTACTCTTCAAAAATAAGTTTATCAATATAATCCATATCAAGAGCATCCTCTACGATATTCGCTAATTTTTCAAGTGAATTCTCAACACTTGTTTCATATGGGTCTTCATCATTTTTTATTTCCAAACCTTTGCTTTTCCTTATATGATTCAAAAGTTCCCTTCTTAAATTGTAATTATTGAATATTCCGTGGAAATAAGTTCCGAATACATTATTCTGATAAGCCCCGTCATATATTCCTTCATTATTATTCCCCATACCCTTTTTAATCTTAAATAATGGTTTAGCGCTTAAGAGATTTGTTGTTCCCTCATGCAATTCATATCCTGTGACTTCTTCACCATTGATTTTGGAAAATATCTCATGGATTTGGTCGGATTCATTTTCATGGGTTTTCTTTTCTAATTCGAAAGTGGCAAGGCTTTGTTTCACGATTTTCTCTTCCCTTATGAATTCACTTTCAATGTCTAAAATGCCTAACCCTTCAATCTCATCAAGTTGAGACTCTTTATGGTTCTTATCGTAAATTCTATTTCCTAAAATTTGGTATCCTCCACAGATTCCAATGATTGGGATTTTCTTATTCTTATGCAATTTCCTTATTCTTTCTGCCATACCTGAGTCTTCCAATTCTTTCATATCTTCAGTGGAATTTCTGGTTCCAGGCAAGATAAGTGCATCAATATCCCTAAGTTTTTCCTTATCATCATATAATTCAATCATTCTAATTTCAACATCATCCTCTGCATCAAAAGGATCGATATCTGTGAAATTAGCTATTTTTGGAAGTTTCAGAACTCCTAGGACTATATGTTTTTCATTTTCATCAAATTCTTTTGTCCAGTTATGCTCTTTTAGGGATGCAGAATCCTCTTCAGGCAGTTGGAGGTTTTCTGCATAAGGAACTATTCCAAGGACTGGAACTTCAATGATTTCTTCCAATCTTTCAATTCCAGAGCATAACAATTCCTGTTTTCCTCTGAACTTGTTTATGATAACTCCTTTGAATCTTGACCTGTCTGCATCATCAAGCAACAGGAAGGTTCCCGCTATTGATGCGAACACTCCTCCCTTGTCAATGTCTCCAACAAGAAGCACATTTGCATCTGCTATTTCTGCAGCCCCCATGTTTGCAAGGTCTCCTTCCCTTAAGTTGATTTCAGCAGGAGATCCTGCACCTTCCATAATGATTATGTCATAATCTTTCTTTAAGTTGTTTAATGAGTCTATTACAGCTTCTTTTGCAATGATTCTATAATCTTCATCGTCCATCAGATTATTGTCTATGTCCTTTTGGGTAGCTTTTGTCTTGTCATACTTTCTAAAGAAGTCCTTGTTTCCAACTGCTTCACCTTGAATGATTACCTGTGAACAGGATTCCCCTTTTGGCTTTAGCAAAATAGGGTTCATGTCTACTGTAGGGTCTATATTTGCAGCTTTTGCCTGCAATACCTGTGCTATGGCTATTTCCTTGTTTTCCTTTGTAGTGTATGAGTTTAAGGACATGTTCTGTGATTTGAATGGTGCAACCTTATATCCTCTTTTTGTATATATTCTACAAAGCGCTGCAACTATTAAACTTTTTCCTGCATTAGAAGCAGTTCCTTGAATCATTAAACATTTTGTCATAATTTTACCCAAATTCTTGTATATTTTCTTATATATTAATTTCATTTGTTTTTTATAAAATATAAATTTTATTTGATTTGATTATGGGAGGATTCCATTTTTTGATTTTCATGTTCACTTATTTTAGTTAATAAAAGTTACTAAAATACAAACCTTTTTATATGACTAAAATCATAAAGTTATTAAGCATGTAGTTTAATATATATTAATATAATAAAATATTGAGGTAATTTATAAATTCAAAACTTTATTAAAAAAAATAGAAGTGTCATATTAACTAGAAATTAAGTAAAATGAAAACATTTAGGAGGTTTTATATGGAAGAAGATAAAGTAATGCCTACAGAAGTAGAAGAGTTAGAGCCTAAAGAAGAAATCGTAGACTCTCCTGTAGAAGACAATATAATCGATGAAGCTGAAGAAGTTGAAGAAGCTGATGAATCTGATGATGTTGCTGATGCGGTTGAAGAAATTGCAGAAACCAAGTCTGAAGATAAGGATTCCCTTGAAGTTGAGTTTGTTGAAGACGATGAGGGAAATCGCAGAATCAAGCCTATGCTTGATTATGAGTCAATTTCAAATACTGCAGATATAGAAGTGCCTCCTTTGCTTATTGACCAGGTCATTGGTCATGAAGAGTCTGTTGAGACTATTAAAAAGGCAGCAAAACAAAGAAGAAATGTTCTTCTTATTGGAGACCCTGGTGTAGGTAAGTCAATGTTAGCTAAAGGAATGGCTGAATTATTGCCTCCAGAAGTTCTTCAGGATGTATTGGTTTATCCAAACCCAGAAGATAGCAATTATCCATTGATTAGAACCGTGCCAGCAGGTCAAGGTAAAAAGATAGTTAAGGCAAACAAGGCTAATGCAAAAAGCGGTGATGAGAAAAAGATGATGATTACCATGTTTGTCACTGCAGCTATTTTCGTTCTTGGATTAATGTATCAAAGAATCTTTGAAGCCATTATTGCTGCACTTCTTGTTATATTTATTTCAATGCAAATCAAACCGAGAGTGTCAAATAGCGCTCCAAAATTGCTAGTGAACAATGGTGATAAAAGATTTGCACCATTTATGGACGCTACTGGAGCTCATGCAGGTGCATTGCTCGGTGATGTAAGACACGACCCTTACCAATCTGGTGGTCTTGGAACTCCTGCACACGAACGTGTTGAAAGCGGTATGATCCATAAGGCACATAAAGGGGTTTTATACATTGACGAAATCGGTACAATGAGCATGAAAACCCAACAAGAGCTTTTATCCGCAATGCAAGAGAAAAAATATGCAATCACTGGTCAAAGCGAAAACAGCAGTGGTGCAATGGTACGTTCTCAAGCGGTTCCTTGTGACTTTGTTCTTGTGGCTTCCGGTAACATTCAAGTTCTTGAAGGTATGCACATTGCTATGCGTTCAAGAATCAGAGGATACGGTTACGAAGTATTCATGAAGGATTACATGGAAGATACTGAAGAAAACAGAAGAAAGCTTGTTCAATTCGTTGCTCAGGAAGTCAAGAATGATGGAAGAATTCCACACTTTGCAACTGATGCGCTTGATGAAATCATTTTGGAAGCTAAACGTAGAGCAGGCAGAAAAAATGCACTTACCCTTAGATTAAGGGAGTTAGGTGGTTTAGTACGTTCCTCTGGTGATGTAGCTATTGAGGAAGGTGCAGATTTAGTAACTGCTGAGCATGTTGTAACCGCTAAGAAATTTGCAAGAACCTTAGAACAGCAAATTGTTGACAGATCTATTATCCAAAGAAAAGAATACAGTGTATTCCATTCTTCTGGTGGAAAAATCGGTATGGTCAATGGTTTAGCAGTTATGGGTGATAGAAGCGGTATTGTTATGCCAATCGCTGCCGAAATGGCTCCTGCAAACAGTAAGAATGAAGGTAAAATCATTGTAACCGGTAAGCTTGGGGAAATTGCATTGGATTCTGTTCAGAATGTAAGTGCAATCATCAAGAAATACACTCAAGTTGACATTTCCAATCATGATATTCATGTTCAATTCTTGCAAAGCTATGATGGAGTTGAAGGAGACAGCGCAAGTGTTTCCATTACTGCAGCTGTAATTTCTGCTGTTGAAGGAATTCCTATTGATCAATCTGTTGCACTCACCGGTTCATTAAGCGTTCGTGGAGATGTAATGCCTATTGGTGGAGCTACTGCTAAGATTGAAGCGGCAGCAGAAGCAGGAATTAAGAAAGTTCTCTTGCCAAAATCCAATATGGATGATGTAATGCTTGAGAAAAAGTATGAAGATATGATTGAAATCATTCCTATTGAAACCATTGAAGACGTTTTAGAGAATATCTTAATCAATGGCAGTAAAAAGGAAAGGTTGATTAAGAAAATGAGAGAAATCAGTGGTGCTGTAACCAGTAAAGTATCTACTGACTCTATGGCTTTGTCTAATCCAAGCCATAACTAATCTCTTAATTTTTTCTTTTTTCTTTTTTTATTTTTTATCACTTTTTATTTTATAATTTTTTTATTTTTTTATCACTTTTCATTTTATAATTTTTTTATTTTTTTCAATTTTCTTATTATTTATTTTATTATTATTTCATTTATTTTATATTTTTTAACTTTCTAATTCTCTTTATTTTAATTATTTTCTTATTTTAATTGTTATTTTAGCTTATTTTTATTGTTGTATATGCAAAAAGTTTATATATTAAAAATGTGTTATAATAATAATTAGATGTAAAAACATCTTATAGTAAATTTATATTAAATATTCATTTTATCGATTTGATATTTTACAATTTGATAAATTATGGTGGTGATAAAATGGCAACTACTTTGAAAAGGGCTATAGGTATCGTAGCTGTTATTGTTGTTTTGTTTTTAGCGATAACTGCATTTTCCGGTATTTTGATTTTAGCTCAAGATGATACTGAAGGAGGAATTGCTGGAGTAGATATGGCTGCTTTATGGAGTGTAAATGGAGGATTTAATTGGATCTATCCGGGAAGTTCACACAATGCAAATGGTCATACCCTTCATAACATTTACATGACTGACAATCCTTATCAAGATGCTAAGGAAATCATGGAATATACTTATGGTGTAAGTCCTCATATTCTAATTATTATTAACGATCAAGCAGCTGCACACATTTTTGGAGATAATATTTTAGAAACAATTCGTCAACATGACTGGGTTGAAGGAAACTCCCGTGGAGATGCTGTTGCTATGAGTATTACACATGTAAATCCATTGCCTATTATTCCAGATATCTTGTTAGGTAATATTAAAATCATGTTAATTTAATGGTTTTGATTAATGGTTTTGAATCCTTTTTTAAAACTATCTCTCTTTCTTTTTTATTTTTTTCTATTTTTTCTAATTTTTAATAATTTTTCCTAATTTTACTAATATTTAAATACTTAATTAAATAAAAATAATGATGTATATCTAATCTTAAAAGATTTTTATAGCATTTTAAAGATTATTTATTTTCAATTTATAAATCAAAAATTTTTAATATTAAATTTATTGTGTGATTTCATGTTATTAATAGCTCAAAATCATTTTCAACTTATAGTCGAAGTAGGTTTGATTTTACTTGCTACCATGATATTTGTTTTAAATTTAGTTCCACTTTCATTAAGTGTGGTTACTTTTTTATCCTTGTTCTTGTCAGGGTTATTTACATTCATATTTGGAACTGATTTAATATTCTTAATATTATCCTTTGGTCAGCATGAATATACTCACCCATTCGGCCCAATTGCCCTTTTAGCTATTATAACTGCATTAGCTTCGCTGAAAGTGATGGAAGAGTCGGGGGTTAATGTGGCAAGGCTTAAAAGGATAGTCTATTTGCTTCTTGCAGGTATAACCATATTTGGAGGAGCAATGCACAGGTCTTTCTTGTTATTATGGTTTGTCGGTTTGTTTATTGGATACACAATTATTTCAAAATCCTTCAGGCAAAAGTCTATTCTCACATTGAGGAGAATTGGAATGTTCTTTGGAGCGGCCTTAGTTGCTTTTGGAGTATTGGAGATAATTGCAAGAATTACGGGTATGGGAGTTTTCTCACCTATACTTAGGATTTCAAGACTTGCAGCAAATTCATTATCCAGTTTAAAATTAGTAGTTGGAAACACCTGGTTAATAGGACATGATCCAAGTTCCTCTTACTGGTCCAATAGTTCAGGATTTGCAGATGGTTATATTAGTTTGCCAATGCAATTCATTTTGTTATTTGGATTACCATTCCCACTATTCTTTGGTCTATTAGTTACAAGAAAGGATACAATCGATTATATGCTCCCAGGTATTTTCGGTTATGCTTATGACTTCGGATATCTAACATTCCTGATATTGTTATTAATAGTTTTAGGCACTATTATTGTAGGATTATTGATTTTAAGGGAATACAGACATAAAAGAGAAAGCAAAAATAGAAAGTACTTAGGTAAGGAAGTTCTTTTAATAGGTTCCCTTACAGGTTTTGTTTCTCAAGGGGTTATAGGTCTTTTCCTATTCAATAGGACTGTAAATGGTATGGCTTTATTAACATTTATGTTCTTAGGTTCATTAGTATTGGCTCATAGTGTAACTATTAGAAGAGATAGTAATGAAGCTGTAAGCAGATAGAAATAATTTTCTATTCTTTATTTTTCTATTTTTATTTTTTATTTTAACTTTTTTTATTTATTCTACTTTTTTCAACTTTTTACTATTTTTTATTCTTTATATTTTCACTATTTTTAAAATAGTAATATTTAATTATAAACATTTATAAAGATATTATTATATTATTAATTTGATTAATTAATAAAATTTTAAGATTAACGACAATATTTTTGGTGATTATTTTGATAATTGGCGGTTCAGCATCACAAAAATTAGCAGCAAATGTTGCTAAGGAATTAGGAGAAACCTTATGTCCTCTTGAAACTAAAAAATTCCCTGATGGTGAAAGATATGTGAGGATTAAAGGTGAAGTGGAAAAGAATGTTACAGTTATCCAATCAACTGGTTTTCCTCAAGATGAAAATTTAATTGAATTGTTATTCATACTTAGAACTCTTAAGGACTTAGGTGCAGAGCATATTAAAGTGGTTGTTCCATATTTAGGTTATGGTAGACAAGAATTAAGATTTAAAGATGGGGAAGCTATTTCCGCTCAATTGGTAGCTAATTTGATTGAAGAATCTGGTGCGGATGAATTCATTTCAATCAACTTGCATGAAGATAGCGTCAGAGACTTTTTCACCATTCCAACTGCAAACCTTTCTGCTATGCCTCCAATTGCAGAATACCTTGCAGGTAAGGTGGAAAATCCTATCATTATCGCTCCAGATAAAGGAGCTTTAGATTTTGCAGAAGAAATAGCTGAAATTCTTGGTTGCAACTGTACTTATATGAGCAAAATCAGATTAGGTCCTGATAAGGTCGAAACCAGAATCGTTGATGTTCAATGTGATTTTGACTCAGAAGATCTCGACAAGGTCAAAAAGGATTCTAAAGTAAACATTGATTCTGTAGCTGGAAAAGAGGCAATTATCATTGATGACATTATAGCTACTGGTGGAACAATTGTAAATGCAATCGGAATCTTAAAGGAGCATGGTGCGAAATCTGTAGATGTCTGTTGTGTTCACCCAGTTCTTGTAAATGATGCTGTTTTAAAAATCATGGCTGCAGGAGCTCGTGACTTATCAAGCACTGATACTTTGACATCTGATGTAAGTTCAATTTCTTTAGCTAAATTGATTGCAGATGCTTTAAGATAATTTAAATTTTTTATCTTTTATTTTACCTAAATTTAAATATTCATTAAAATAATCTTATTTTATTTTATTTTCTAATGGAATCTCAAGTTCCATTATTTTTTTTATTTCTTTATTTTTTTAAAAAAGTATTACTTGCGGATTATTCTAATAATAATTGTTCTATTTATTAACAATAGTTTTATATTATATTAATTAAAATATTATATTGTAATTTATTAATTTATATTTGGAGATATATAATGCACGAATTTGCTATGGCTCAAGGGATTTTTAACACAGTTATGGATACTGCAGTGGCTAATGATGCAAATGAGGTAACTGAGATAGTTATTGAAATTGGCAGGTTGGCTATGTTGAATCCTGAACAATTGAAGTTTATGCTTGGCGTTATGTGTGAAGGCGAAGAGCTTACTAAAAATGCTGAGATGATCATTAATACAATTGATGTTGAAATTAAATGTCACAATTGTGGATTTGAGGGAATAGGTAACATTGATGACAGTGACCATTATGCTCCTATGATTTTATGCCCTGAATGTGAAAGTCATAGGGTTCAAGTTCTAAATGGTAAGGATATTACTGTCAGAAGCATCAGCATTGAAAAAGATGATGATGAAAATTAGTAAAAATTTGCAATAAGAAATTCTATTAAAATAATTAAAATTTTTTTCTATAATTTTGATACTTTTATCATTAACTATTTAAAATATTGTCCAAATTTTTAAAATTATTAAACTTATTATAAAATTATATGTTTTGAAGGTGAATCATATGCATAAGATTGCAGATGTAGAGATAGCAAAGAATATTATGGATGCTAATGACAGATTAGCACATAAGAATTTACATTTATTGGAAGACCACGATATATTTTGTATAGACTTTGTAGGAGCAATTGGATCTGGTAAAACCGCTCTTATTGAAGACTTGATTGATAACCTTGATGCAAAGATCGGTGTACTTGCAGGAGATATCATCAGTGATTTTGATGCGGATAGAATCAAATCACATAACGCACCTGTTGTCGGATTGAACACTGGTACTGAATGTCACTTAGATGCACATTTGGTCAGTCATGGTTTAGGCGACTTGCCGTTAGATGATATTGATTATCTTTTCATTGAAAATGTAGGTAATTTAATTTGTCCTGTTGACTTCCAATTAGGTTCTCATATGAGAATTGTTGTTGTCAGTGTTACTGAAGGTGACGACACTGTAGAAAAACACCCTTACATTTTCAAGGATTCTGACTTGATTATCATCAATAAGATTGATTTAGCTGATGCTGTCGGTGCAAGCACTGATAAGATGGTTGCTGATGCTAAGAAACTTAATCCTGATGTTAAAGTCATCACTACCAGCTTAAAAGAAGGTAAAGGATTAGATGAAGTGATTGAAGCTATTGAAGATGCTAAAGCACACGAAGCTGAACATCACCATCATCATGACCACGACCATGAGCACAGTCATGATCATGACCATCATCATTAATCTTTCTTCTATTTTTATTTTTTTATTTTAACTTTTTTTATTATTTTTTCAAATAAGTCTTTTTTAGATTTTTATTTCTTTTAATTTTATTTTTCTATTAAATTATTACTAAAATTTATTAAGTATTACTAAAATAATATTTATAAAAGGTGATTTCATGAAAATATGGATTGATATATCAAATGCTCCTCATGTAAGATTTTTTAAAGATGTAATTAAGTATTTTGAAAATGAGGGAGAGGATGTTTTAGTCACTGCACGTAAGTTCGGTGACATTCATAAATTAATGGATATGTATGATATTGATTTTGTATCTGTAGGTAAGCATGGAGTCACATTGGAAGAAAAGCTAAAGGAAAGTGCACAGCGTGTTGTAGACTTGGCTGACCTTGTTTCCGGTGAAAACTTTGATGTGGCATTGTCAAAGCATTCCATAGAGCTTCCAAGGGTGGCATTTGGCCTTGCAATTCCAAGTCTTTTTGTTCTGGATAATGAGCATGCAATGGCTGCAAATAAGCTAACTCTTCCATTATGCAGCAAGATTATAGTTCCAAGCATTATCGATGAGTGGAAATTGATGCAATATGGTGCAAATCCAAATGACATCATCAAGTATAATGGAACTTCTGAGCTTATGCACTTTAACAATTTTAAGTTTAATGAAAATGTCTTTGATGATTTAGGGCTTGATTTGCCGCTTCAAAAGACTATTTTAATGAGACCTGAACCTTCTCTTGCTTCCTATTTGAATACTGACTGCAGAAAATCTGTATTGTCTCCAGTGGTGGATGTATTGAAGGAATATGCTAATATCCTTATTCTTCCTAGATTCAAAGAGCAAGCAGAGATTTTTGAAGGAATAAAGAATGTAACAATCCTTAAGCCTCCTGTTGACACTTCAAGTATCATAAAAGCATGTGATCTTGTAATTGGTGCAGGTGGAACAATGAATAGGGAAGCGGCTATTCTACAGACTCCTGTCATTTCATGTTATCCTGGAGACACCTTATCTGTAGATCAGTTCTATGTGGATAATGGTTTGATGTATAGGACAACTGATTTAGAGGATATTACCAAGCAAGCTTTAAGCTTTATAGTAAATCCTCATAAGCCAATTGAGTTAAAAACAGACAATTTATTTGAACTTATTGTAGATAAGACTTACGAATTAGGCAATTCTAAAAAATAAGTCTTATTTAGAATTTCATTCTTTTTTATTTCCTTTTATTTTATTAGATTAAGTAAGACTATTTTTTATCACAATTAAACAATCCTGCCCATTCCTCATGAGGCTTATACTCCTTAAAGTATTTTTCAAAGATTTCCTTTCTGTTTTTAATTATCTTTTCATACTTTTCAGGGTTTTCTTCCTTGAATTTATTGTGAAGCGCTACAGTTAAGCGATTCAAATATTCATTAAGATTTTCCTTTTCCTCTTCACTTAAAGTGTCAAAGATATCGATATCCGCATGATTTTTAAATTCAATGGATCGTCCTTCTTCTGTCAATTCGACAAGCAGAACCCTTTTGTCTTTAGGGGATGGGACTTTTCTAATGAAATTCTGCTGTTCCAGCTTATTCAATGTTTCATTAAGGGAAGTGACACTGATATTTAGTATTTCAGATAATTCCTTAGTGGAAAATCCATCTTTCCTTTTTAGAAAACCAATTAATCTGCCTTGTCCCTTAGTGATGCTTTTCATTTCTGGATTTTGTTTTTTATTCCTCTTATCCAGAATTTCATTTATCATAATGAATTTATGGAACAATAATTTGTTATTCACTTTATTAGGATTAAACTGTTCGATATGATTTTTCAAATCCTCATCTAAATTATTTTTCCCATTCATATGATATTCTCCTTTCTTTGTGCATTCAAGGTATTGTAATAATATCCTTTTTGCTCCAATAGCTCTTCATGTGAACCTTGCTCTATGATATGTCCTTCTTCAATTACAATTATCTTGTCTGCATTTCTGACAGTTGACAATCTGTGAGCAATGATGAAGCTTGTTCTGTCTTTCATCAGCTTATCCATAGCTTCCTGAATTATCTTTTCAGTTCTTGTATCAACTGAGGATGTTGCTTCATCCAAAATCAATATTTGCTTGTTTGATAGGATGGTTCTTGCAATTGTCAAGAGCTGCTTTTGACCATGGGAGATATTGTCTGCATCTTCGTTAAGCTCACTTTCGTATCCTTCAGGGATTTGTCTTATGAAATGATCTGCATGAGCCTCTTTTGAAGCGTTTATGACTTCCTCTTCAGTGGCATCCAATTTACCATAACGTATATTGTTGTATATTGTGTCATTGAATAGCCAAGTGTCTTGAAGCACCATTCCTACAAGAGACCTTACGCTATGCTTGTCGTAATTGTTGATGTTCACGCCATCAATCTTTATCTCTCCGCCATTTAGGTCATAGAATCTCATGAGCAGTTTCACTATTGTGGTCTTTCCTGCTCCAGTTTCTCCTACAATAGCTATTTTTTCACCCTTCTTGACTTTAAATGAAAGGTCCTTGATTACTGGCTCATCCTCACTGTAACCGAAGTTGACATTTTCAAAGCTTATCTCATCATTGATTTCCTTGATTTGCTCTTTTGAAGGGTTTTCTTCAATCCTTATCTCAAGGAACTCAAATATTCTTTCACTTGCAGCCATTGCAGTCTGTATCATATTCATTATTCTTGTTATCTGTTCAATAGGTGTTGTGAAGTTTTTGGAGTATTGGATAAATGCCAAAATGTCTCCAACGCTTATTGCCTTTTGAAGCACGAGAACTGCCCCAAGAACTGATATGATTACATATTGCAAATTGGAAATGAAGTGTACGAAAGGACCGGATAGGCTTGAGAAGAACTTGGATTTCCATTCCTGTTCATACCAATTCTCATTTTCCTCTTCAAAGATTCTCATGGATTCTTTTTCCTGATTGAATGATCGAATGATTTCGTGTCCTGTAAAGGATTCTTCAATTTGACCATTTAGGTTACCTCTGTATCTTAACTGCTTTAGATAGTAATCCTGTGAGTATTTGGTTATGTATGTTATAATCAGGAATGCGATTGGAACCAATACTATTGTGGTAAGGGTTAACCATAAGTTAATTGAGAGCATCATCACTGTAACGCCGATTATTGTTATGATTCCAGTCAACAATTGGTTGAATGTTTGAACAATTCCTGTTTGAAGAGAGTCCACATCGTTTGTGATTCTTGATAGAATGTCTCCTCTGGTATTTATGTCCAAATCACCCATTGACAAGTGAGTGATTTTCTCAATCAAGTCTTTTCTTAGATTATAACTGATGTCAGTTGTTATATCCAAGAGGAGATAACTTTGAAGATATGAGAAAACTGCACTTATGATATATAAAATCACGATTGCAATGAGCAGATTTATTATATGGTTCAAATCCATATTTCCAGAGTTTATCCCATCAAATATTGCAGTGGTAGCAAATCCTATTAAAAGAGGACTTATGACTGAAAAGACTGTTGATATGATTCCGCAGATAACTGTCAAGCTTAGCTTCAATTTATATCCTGTCAAGAGAGAGAATATGTTCTTTATTGATTGCTTAGCGTTTGCCGGTTTTTCAGGAGGTGCTCTTCGTGGTTTTCTTGCCATATCATTTACCTCCTGCTGATTTCTTAAGGTAACTTGTATCTAAAACATAATTAGAGGATTCCTCATTATCATACAATAAGTCTTTTGAACGGTCTATTTGTGAAGATACTATTTCTCTATAGATATTGCAGTTCTCATTAAGGTAATCATGGCTTCCCTTATCTATTATCTCACCTTCATCAAGAACAATAATCTCATCAGCATCCATGATTGTTGAAATCCTTTGTGATACAATAAGCATTGATGAGTTTTCCTTTAAGCCTTTTAGGTTCTCTTTCACCTTTGCTTCAGTGTTCATGTCAAGTGCTGAGAAGCAGTCGTCAAATAGGTAGAAGTCACGTTCAGCGATTATTGATCTTGCAAGTTGTAGACGTTGCTTTTGCCCTCCTGAGTAATTGGATGCCCCTTGTGAAACTCCATCCTCTAAGCTTTCTATAAAGTCAACTTCTGCCATTTTCAATGCTTTTTCAATCTCTTCATCACTTGCATCCTCTTTTCCGATAAGCATATTTGACCTTATTGTTCCTTCAAAAAGAATTGCTTTTTGTGGAGCATAGGAAATTCTGTCTCTCAAGGTTGTTAATTTATAATCCTTGATGTTATTGCCATTTACAAGGATTTCACCACCAGTTACATCTTGAAGACGAGGAATTAGATTTAGGATTGTGGATTTACCGCTTCCTGTTCCTCCAATTATTGCAGTGGTTTTTCCCTTTTCCAGTTTGAAATTGATGTCTTTCAATGTTTCCTTTTCACTTCCAGGATAACTGTAAACCACATCTTTAAATTCAATTATCGGATTATCATCTATGGTGTCAATTGGTCCATCGCTGATTGTTATTTCTGTATTTATCACTTCAGCTACACGTCTTCCAGATACCAAAATCCTTGGAATCATGACAAGGAATCCTCCCATCATTAAAAATGCCATTACGATTTGTGTAGCATATTGGATGAATGCTATGATTGTTCCAGTTAATATCTCACCTTGGATTGCATCATATGCTCCAAAGTATAAAATGAGAACTATCATTAAATTCAAGAGTAAAGTCATTGCAGGCAATAACACTAAGAGTATTCTGAATACATTCAAGTTCACTGAACGGAAGTCTTCATTGGTCTTTCTAAATCTTTCCTCTTCATAGTCCTGTCTTACGAATGCCTTGATTACAGGTATTCCCATCAATATTTCCCTTGAGGTCTGGTTGATCTTATCAGTCAATTCCTGCATTATCTTGAAGTAAGGAATGGTTCTGATGAATATTATTACAAAAGGAATGATTGCAGCAGCGAATGTCACTGCAATGATCCATAAAAGGTTGGTTCCAAGTTCCATTGCTTTAAGTATGCTTCCTATACCCAATATCGGTGAAAAGAGTATTGTTGTAAAGAACAATCCTAAGAAGATTTGTATTTGGTATACATCGTTTGTATTACGTGTAATGAGTGATGCTCTTGATATCTTGTTCAATTCAAAGTTTGAAAACTTCAATATCTTCTCATAGCTTATCTTTCTTAAATCCCTTCCATAAGCTGCTGACACTTTGCTTGAGAAGTATGAAAGTCCTATTGTAGCAAATACCCCTATCAAGACCATAGCCATCATCATTGTTCCTACGCTTATTATGTAGTTGAAATCTGTGTTCTGTATACCGATATCTACGATGTCTGCAGTGTATTTAGGTAGAGTCAGGTTACAGTAAACGTCAATCAACAGAAATGCAATAATAAGAAATAGGGGAATTATGCTCTTTTTCAATGGACTGAGCAATTTTCCTATAGTCTTTATTTTTCCAGTTAAATTCATGATTTTCCTACTTTTGTTTTTTAAGCTATAATTTTAAAGGCAAATATTTTGTTAATTCTTAATTTCTTAAAGGTACCTTTAAATTATTTTCTATAGGTACCTTTAGATTTTATTATATATAAATATAATGATATTAATTTTCATATGCTCTTTCTTTCCTTTTAATAGCAAGTTGAAACCAATATTTTAGTGTTCATATGGTTACTCTTTTTTAATTTAGAATATTAAATTTGAATCATTTTATTTGGTTTATTTGATTATTGAATTAATGATTGGTGTTTAATATGGATTTTAAAAAAGAAAAGTACATAAAAATTATACTATACATTATATCACGTTGCACACATAAGGAAAATCTTGGAAAAACGGTTATTTCTGTTCTGCTCTATTTCATTGACTTCAATTATTATGAATTGTATGGTGAATCCTTAACAAACGAGGTCTATATGAAGTCAAGAATTGGGGTGGTTCCTAAGCATTTCAATGAGAATATGAATCAGCTGATACGGTCTCATAATCTCTATTATAGACAAGAGGTCTACTATTATTACCTAATCAAAAGATATTACTTAAGGCAGATTCCATTGTTTAATTTCACTAAAGAGGAACAAATGGTTATCGATCATGTCATTTATGAGTTAAGCGATTTCAGCGCTACGGATCTGTTGATTTATCAAAGGGGGGATATGCCTTATAAACTGGTGGATTTGGACTCGGAATTGGATTATAATCATGTATTCTATAGGGATGAGCTTTATTCTGTACGTAAGTATTAATTATTGTATTATTGGTTGATTATTGTTTCTTAACAATATAGAAAACTTTAAATGTAACTATAATCATTATAATTATTAAATGAAATATTTTTTAAATAGAATATTTGATTAGATATTTGAAAGTTCTAGGGGGAATTTTATGTATGGTTTATGTCCTGCATGTGGAAGTGAATTAGACGACGAAGGAAACTGTTGGGTATGTGGATATATGGCTCATTTCGGCAGCCCAGATGATTATGACTATGATGATTTTAATGATGAATACTTGCCTTGAAGGGGTTCATTTATTTAGGTGATTATTATGCTTATTTGTCCGATTTGCGGTTTTCCATTGGATAGTGACGGTCGTTGCTGGAATTGTGGATATTGGATGAAAACACATCCATTGGATCCATTTGCACCAGGCTCTGTCTATAATGGCGGAAGCAGTGATGACTAATAAAACTTTTTAAAAAAGTTTGATTAAACTATTTTTTTATTTTTTTTAATTATTCTTTCTAATTTTCAATCTATTTTTCATTTTTTTGAAATTGTGATGAATACTGCTACTATTTTTTAATAAATAGTTAAGTATAGTAAACTCTTTTTTTCATTTATAACTAGTTATATGTGTTTAGTTTTTAATTTAAGAGTTAATCAGTCGTAATTTATTAAAAATATTTATATTAAATCTTTTATATACTTAATATTATGAAAGATTATGCAAAAAACTTAAAAAAATTATGAAAAAAATGTTAACTAAATTATGGAAAAATTGTAAAATAGTTATATGAAAAAGTGTAAAGTATTATTAAGAAAAATTGTAAACTAAATTATGGAAAAATTGTAAAATATTTATATGAAAAAGTGTAAAGTATTATTAAGAAAAAGTATAAAATAATAGAATTAAATTTATTATGTGATTTTCATGCCTAAGAAATATTTAAAAAGAATACTTGATGAAGAATTAGATAAATACCTTAAAATGATTGGTGCTGTTTTAATAATCGGTCCTAAATGGTGTGGCAAAACAACTACTGCAGAACAACATGCTAAAAGTGTCTTAAAATTACAAGATAAGGATAATTATAAAACAAATATGATGTGGGCAGATATTGAACCTTCAAGGCTATTAAGGGGGGAAAAACCAAGATTAATAGATGAATGGCAAGTAGCACCGGTATTATGGGATGCAGTTAGGACAAGTGTTGATGATGCGGACGGTTACGGATTATATATTTTAACTGGATCAACAGTAGTTAATGAAGACAATATTACACATACCGGTACTGGGAGAATACATAGATTATTAATGAGACCTATGAGTTTATATGAAAGCGGTGAATCCAATGGTCAAATATCAATAATTGATTTATTTAATAATCCTGATTTATATATAAATGATTGTAAGTCTGATTTGACAATAGATGATTTGATTTTTGCAGCTTGTCGTGGAGGATGGCCTGATTCATTGAACCAACCAACAAAAGAAGGGCAATTGTTCGTGGCATATTCCTATTTGGAAAATATTTGTAATAGTGATGCATCTGCTGTTGATGGAGTTAAACGTGACCCTGATAGAGTTAGATTATTGTTGCGTTCAATTGCTAGAAATAACTCTACACTAGCAAAAGACCAAACTATTATTTCAGATATGAAAGAGAATTTCATGGACATTAGCAGACCAACTTATTATTCTTATATTGATGCATTGAAAAAGCTATTCGTTCTTGAAGATAATCGTGGATGGTCACCTAATATAAGGTCAAAATCAGCTATCAGATCAGGGAATAAAAAGGTTTTCATTGATCCTTCAATTGCAGTGGCTGCATTGAATGCAAATCCCGAATTTATGGAAAAAAATATGGAAACTTTCGGATTTATTTTTGAAAACTTATGTATTCGTGATTTAAGTGTTTATACAAGTCCTTATGGTGGAAAAGTTTCTTATTACCATGATAAAACAGATTTAGAAATTGATTGTGTAGTCCATTTAAGGGATGGGAGATATGCATTGATAGAATGTAAGTTAGGTAGTGAAAGAATAGAAGAAGGAGCACAAAATTTACTTAAGATAAATAGTTTAATTGAGAAGAATGAAAAAATGGATAATCCTAGTTTTTTGGCTGTTCTTACAGGCGGAAAGGATGCTTATACTAGGAGAGATGGAGTAAAGGTTATTCCAATTGGTTGTTTGAGATAAATCTTTTTCTTTAATTTTCACTAGCAAAATTATATGTTAGGCTAAATTTGAAAGGTAAAAGTATTTATGAAATATATTAAATATGTTTCAAAAAGAAAGGAATTTTAGTTATATCAAAAATTTTTAAAAATCCGAATAGATATTTATGCATTTTAATATCTATTTTTTTAATAAATTTTAAATTCAACATTTTTCAATGAAATAAAATATTTTAGAAACGAAGTGATTTTTATGAAATCTAATGAAAAAAGATGTAAAATTTGTGATTCTAAGATTAATTCATATGATTTTTATGTAACTTCTGATGAAAACGAATTTTTCTGTTCTAATGATTGTTGCAAAGAGAATTTTAATAAAACGGGATATCAAGATTATATTCGTTTTTCTACTTGTGTAGGTTATTATGATTGTGAAAAGTTAAATAATATTGATGATAGATGTAGGACCTCAAATAAAATTAATTTTTCTCAATTTGGTTCTTCTAGTATTGATCTTCTTCCAAACAGATGCCCTCCAGCAGAAATTTCTATCATCCGTACAAATATGAAATTATATAATTTTGTTAAACAATCTGAAGAACAATCATCAAAATTAAATGAAGAAACTCTAAATCTCACGAAATATAATGTAAAATTAACAAAAGCAATGTTGTTTTTAGCTGCTATAAATGCAATATGCATTATTATCCAAATTTTCTTACAAATCTGGTAATATCGGATTACCATGAATAATTGTATCAAAAAATTAACTTCATAATTCTGTATTATAGAAGATAATAAGATATATGAATAATATTTAAATAAGATGAAAATTATGGAATTTGAAGATGTAAAATATATTTTTGATTCTAGATTTAATAATTCTTCAAAATCAAGAATATCAAGTATTCCAGTATTTGGAAATTATATAGATATTGTTTATACTGAATCGATGTAAACAATAAAAGAGATGGCAAAATCATGAATTTTGAAAAGTACATTGATGGAATTGCAAAATTAATTCTAAGAAACATTATGGGAAATTTATCCATATAGAAATTTTTAGGGGGAAAGTTTAAAAAATTATATAATATCACTATATTTAATCATCAATTTATCATCAATAAATTCTTCATAAAATCCTAATTCTTTTAAAATTATTAATTCAATTAATATTTTTAATTTAAAATTTAATATGTGTAATTTTTCATTGTCTTTTTTGAAATTAGATGAATCATCGTAATGAGTATAATAATTTCTTGTATCTACAACTTCACCGATGAACTTATCTTTCTTTCTATCAATTATTTTATTTATAATTTCATAATCCTTTAAATCATTGATTAGTTCTTTTAATCGTTTTCTTAGTGAAATTTCATTACCAAATTTAATTTTATTTCCCAAACTATTTTTATGATCTTCATTTTTTATTAATTCTTGAATAAAATCAATTATTTGATTTTTAATATCTTCATATTCTTCAATTCCCATATATTTATCAATATATTTTTCATTTTTTCTTAAATATGATTCTAATGCTTGAGTATATGATAAGAATTGGTATTCGGGATATGATTCATTTGTAAAATTCATAAAATAAATGTCAAGTAAGGGTTTGTATTTCTCACTAATTTTAAACCAGTTGCTAATTATGAGTTGCATATCTTCTATTTCATCAAATTCAATTAAAATATCAAATGAGTTTATTTTCTCGTTAGTTCTATCGAATAGTTTTGAATAAACTTCAATTTTATTAAAAGGATTGAATTCATTATCTACCATGCATGTCATAAGCTTTATTTCAGTCTCATTATGCATTGAAAATGATAAAAACTTTTTAATTATATTAATGTCTTTTAGTATAGTTTCTATAGGGGTTTTATTTTCATAGATAATCTGTATTAAGTAATGAGGTTTTATACAAAATGAAATATCAGTTGAATTAACTGAATTACCTAAAGAAAATATTATCTCAAATTTTTTTAGTTTAATTTTTACAAGCTTATATTCTGTAAGATTTTTATAATTATTATTAAAATTCATTGGAAAGATTTTTTTGTTTCTAATCCAATTCTCTAGATTGTGAAATCTAAGTGTAATTTCTTTAAAATTCAAATTTGAGTTATAATCATAATTTTTGAAAATGTAATCAATAGAAAATGTTAATGTTTCAAAAGGATTCCACAAGTGACTTTTGTATAGTGTTATTTTTGTTTTATTCACATAACCAATAATTATTTCTTTGTTATGATATTTTGGATAATCTTCCATTTTTATATCGGTTTTTAAAAAATAATGGTTGTTTTCTTCAATAATTGATCCATTAAATTTATTTTCTTCATCATCTTTAAACCAAAATGTTCCAGGGTTATTTAGTAGGTAATGCATAATAATCCTCCAATATGTTTATACTTGTGTATTCAATATTGCAGATATTCATATCTAAAATTTAATTGCTTATGAATCTTTTA
>NZ_JAFRJO010000081.1 GCF_017432245.1 Methanobrevibacter sp. | reverse complement strand
CGTAAAGGATGATGTTGGGACATTGAATCTAGAGCTTGATCATGTTGAGAAACTCGATGAATTAATCGAAGACTTAGAGTCTAAAGACTTTATTTTAGACATTGAAATTCATGGTTCTTTAAATGACATTTTCGGTAAAAGAGTTCTTATTTTCGGTGGTGGAGCTCAAGTATCTCAAGTTGCAGTTGGAGCTATCACAGAAGCTGACAGACATAATATACGTGGAGAGCGTATAAGTGTGGATACTATTCCTTTAGTTGGCGAAGAGAATATTGCAGAAGCAGTTGATGCTGTAAACAGATTGCCTCGTGTCGGTGTGCTTGTTCTTGCAGGATCCTTGATGGGTGGAAAGATCACTGATACAGTAAGGAAATTAAAAGAAAATCATGAAGACTTGATTGTGATTACCTTGAATATGCCTGGAAGTGTAACAGATGAAGCTGACTTGATTGTTACAGATCCTATTCAAGCTGGTGTAATGGCAGTTATGGCAGTTGCAAGCACTGCAGTATTTGATGTAAAGAGATTAAGAAACAACAATAAATTCTAATTTTCTCTTTAACTTATTTATTCTTATTTTGTACATATTTTTTGCTTTTATTTTTACTTATGGATGTGTTTTAGATTACTCGAAAAGAAAAGTTTGTAAACGGTTTGAAGTTAGGTATTCCAATTACATTTGGATACATTCCAATGGGTATTGGATATGCTGCCTTAGCAATTAAGGCAGGTCTGACTCCACTTGAAACCGTTTCAATGTCCATCTTCATATATGCCGGTGCAGGGCAAATCATGATAGCCACAATGTTGGCTCAAGGTGCTACTCTTTTCAATATTGTCTTGACTTCATTTGTACTTAATTTCAGATATTTTGTAATGAACACATGCATTTACAACAAGGTTGATGATGCTTCACTTGCTGTAAGAATACCCTCATCACACCTTGCTGTTGATGAGGCATTTGCAATGTTCATGCTAATGGAAGAGTCTTCCATATGGACTTATATCGGTCTTGCAGGAATTGCATGGCTCTCTTGGATTTTTGGAGCAATCATTGGTGTTATAGTCTTGAATGTGCTTCCTATAATTGTTGCAAACAGTTTCAATATTTCTTTATATGCTTTATTTGTAGCACTATTGGTTCCTGCAGTTAAAGAAAGCAAGGAATTGGCTATTTTAGTAGTAATAACAGCTATTTTAAATGTTGTATTGCAGTTTTTCATTGGAACTTGGTCATTGATTATAGCTATTCTTTTAGGTGCTCTCATTGGAATGTATATCGTTGATGATGATACTGTTTTAGGAGATGCCTATAAGACAGGTGATGAAAATTGCAGCAATGAGGAGGTGCAACAATGAATATTACCTTACTCATTATTCTTTGTGCACTTGTTACCTTCATTCCAAGGGTAATTCCAGCAATCTTT
Organism: Methanobrevibacter sp.; assembly: GCF_017432245.1. Lineage (GTDB taxonomy): Archaea > Methanobacteriota > Methanobacteria > Methanobacteriales > Methanobacteriaceae > Methanobrevibacter. The sequence continues at coordinate 6,341 of NZ_JAFRJO010000081.1, read as the reverse complement.
ATGGAAAGATTGAATTTCTCTCCAAAATTCGAGAAATTCCTTAATTTGATTCCATATACAGCACTTGCTGCACTTATTTGTCCTGGTGTGTTGACTGTAGATTCTCAATTATGGTACATAGGATTGATTGGGGCTATAATTGCAGGTGGACTCGCATGGAAAAAGGTACCTCTTGGAGCTATTGTCATTATTACTGTGATTGTTTTGATTGCAGTTTACTTAATGGTGCCGTTTTTCCCAGTTTTAATTTAACTGTTATCACATAGTTCCTTATATTCACAGTTTTCACACTTTTTCAATCCAGTTTTAACTGTAGGTATTTCTCCTTTTTCAATTATTTTGTTTACATTGGTCAGCACTTTGAAAAAGCTTTTTCTTGCATCTGTATCTATTATTACAGTTCTTCGGGAAGCTATTTTTAAGTAATCTACATATGCCACTGTAACATAGGTGTTGAATTCCTGTTCTATTAGAAGTGCATTGGCTATTGCTTCCATGAAATCACCATCCCAAACCCCATTTACTGGAGGATTTGATGATTTTAGTGATATTGGGAAGTAATTTCCTTTTTCAACTTCGATTTTATCTATAACTCCAATCAAATCTAGACCGATGTCTCTTATAAGATAGTTATACATGCTGGTTGGGAAAAACAGGTTTTGGATTTCACCACCATCCTTATCAAGAACTTTCATGGATTGGGCAACTTTTAGAGAAAGTATTTTGATATTTAGGTTTATTTCATTGATCAGTTCTTTTTTTAATTTATTTAATTCGCCATCCTCGTCCTCTTTTTTTTCATCTTTCTTATCTATGAATTCTATTTCATCTTCTTTTTTTGGTTTTTCTTCTTCATCCTCTTCTTTGTTCTTTTCATTTATCTCTTCAATAATATCAAATGTTGTTTTGATTTGATTGTTTATTCCAATTGAAAGCCTCTTTTCAATTTCATTCTCATCCATGTCCTTCTTGATATGCCTTAAGTTTTTATGAAGAATGTCTTGTATGTCAATTCTAAGATCCTTTAATGTTTTAGAGATAAAATAATCCTCTTCCACGTCTCCATCAATATTGCTTTGAAAGTATAATTTCAAAGGACAAAACATATAGCTTTTGATTGTAGATACACTTATCATTTTTTTAACTCCATATTATTTCTGTGGATTAGTCTTTGTTTTTCATATAATAAATAATATGCAGTTATTTTTGATTATAATTTGTTAAAAATAGTTTATTTTATTAAATAGTTATAATTCTTTATTTTTATTAGAATTTAAGAGTTTTAAATCAATTTTTAAATTAGATTGAAAAATTGATTTTAGATTGTAATTTTTCCTACATTTTAATTATAAAAACGATTGATTAAAATAGGGTTTGTTATGTGAAATTTGTAAATTTTAATTCGTTTTTTAAAAATAGTTTAATTTATATTAAAATTATAAAAATAGTTTTGAATGTAGGTAGATAAATTTAATTAAAAATAGCAAATAATAAAAAAAATAAAATAAGAAATCCAGTCTAAACTGGACTTTCTCTTAACTTAATATATTCATTTAAAGATTCTCTAGTAGTTCCAACAAGAATTCTATACTTCTCAAACTCTCCATTTTTAAGTACCTTTTCTATTTTTCCTCTTGCGACTACTTCTTCTCCATCAACAACTTCTCCAGCATATGTGTGGGTAAGTGATGCTAGTTCTGAGATTTCAATATCAGGTCCTTCAAGGATTTCAACATCTTCTATTGTATATACTGCAGGATTATCAAAAGCTCCTAATGCGCTCTTTATTGTGCAGTTGACTTTCGCAAATCCTTCTGGTTCGTATACGGTATCTCCCCATGTACCTTCGATTTCGTCGTAGTTTCTTGTTGCTAAAATGTCGAATAAGGTTTCTCTAATGAGTCCTCTATTGCTTTTACGTTCTTCATACCAAGCGAACTCTTCTTTAGTTAGGGAGTCGTCTTTTATTCTCTTATCATATACAAAGTCCCAGAAGTCATCATTGATTCTGTTTAATGTGATTGATTTGTCTAACTCGTCTATGAAAACAGCTTTGTCCTTGTTATCCTTGTATGCCTTGATTGCATTTCTATGGTTTTCAAGGCCGTAGACTACAAAGTCAAGGTCTGAAGTTCCTGCCTTTTGAAGTCCTGGCAAGATTGATCCTGAGATTCCAAGGTCATCGTAATCGATTCCAGCTACATAATGGAAAAAGTCTGATAAGTCAAATAATTTGCTTAAGAGTTCTTCTTTATAGTCAAGTTCTTCACCATTTGCTACTTTAGTGTTAATCTCATCATAGTAGGTTGCTCTAAGCCCTTTCAATCTTTCTTCTGGCTTGATGATTCTTTCAACCTTGTCAATAGGAACTCCCATCATTTCTACATTGGTTACGTCACAGAAGTATAGGTAATCTGGATGGTTTTCCCTAAGGTATGCATAAGCTTCTTCAGATCCGACTTTGGAATATCTGATTCCGTCCTTTTCCCTATCTCCATTTTCATCTGGAATGTATCTTAAAAAGCAGATAATCCTATCTTCTGGGTGAATGTAATTGGTTGAAGCGAATAATAATCCATCTGTACTTATGATAAAATCTCTTGTTCTTACAGTTTTTTTAGTTTTGTCCATTTTAATCCCTAAATGTAATTCTTAAATTATTTTTATTAATATTTATTATGTATTCTTATTATTAATAAAGTATAATAATTTTGTTTAATTTATTTGATTTTTAAGTAAATTTTTAAATACTTTTTAAGTTAATAAAAATTAAATCGATAATAATATTAACTATCAAAACCTATCTAATATTGTAGTTAGTTCTATGTCATTTTTTCAAATTTTATATTTGAATTTCTAGAGAGTTTTTACCATAAAAAGCTTGAATGATAGGAATAATGGCATACGAGAACTTCCAACAAATCCATAATTTCAAAAATAGATTATGAATCGTTTATTATTGTAACTACTTAATTATAGACTTTATTTCTATATCGTTAAATTGGATGTGAATCTATGAGGTTTTTTAGACTCTTTGAGACTAATAATAAACAATTGGATTTGTCATCTGGTTAATGGTATTTCCCAGAGTTCTATAACTTGATTGTTATGATATGATTTGTAATTTAGACCTGGAAGAATTATTAAATCCGGAGGTGTCGTAATGAAAGACAAAAACACTAAAAACTTGAGAAAATCTATGAATCGTGGTTCTGTTGAACATGAAACAAAAGTAGCTGATAATGAGGGCGAAATCATGACTCTCGCTAAAAAAGATGTCATTAGCATCCCTCCAACCAAGTCCATTAAGGAAGCTGCTGAAATGATGATAGAACATGGATTCAGAAGATTACCAGTAACCCATCCTGGCTCAAATAAACTTTTGGGTATTGTAACTGCTATGGATATTCTTGACTTCCTTGGTGGAGGAAGCAAATTTGATATAATAGAAAAGAAACATGATGACAACTTCTTGGCAGCAATCAATGATCATGTTAAAGAGATTATGACAAGAGATGTTATTTCTATCAGCCCTAAATTTTCTATTAGAGAAAGTGTTGATTTAATGACCGAAAACGGCATTGGATCCTTACCTATTGTAGATAAAGAAGATAAATTAGTGGGAATAGTCACTGAAAGAGATTTCGCATTAGCACTTGCAGGATCATTGACTAATGAGACTGTAGGTGATATCATGATTAAGGATGTTATCACTACCACTCCTGGAACACCTATTGAAAGCTGTTCCAAAATTATGGTAAGAAATAACTTAAGAAGAATTCCTGTTGTTGAAGAAGAGAAATTAATAGGAATTGTTACTTCAACTGATATCTTAAGATTCTTTGGTGATAAAGAAATGTTTGCTTCTATGACCTCTAATAGTGGTTTAGATGTTTTAAAAAGAAAAATTTCTGAAATCATTAAACCAAACATATTAGTAACTGAATCTAGTGTTAGATTAGGAGACTTATGTGAATTATTAGCTGAAAAGAACATTGGTGGTGTTCCTGTAGTTGATGATGATCAACTTGTAGGAATTGTCACTGAAAGAGATATTTTAAATACAGTTCTTAAAGAATAATTAGATTTATTTCTAATTGGATTATTATTAATTCCTTTAAAATAATCCATTTTCTTTAAGTATTTTTGTGATTGCTCTTCTTTATGAAGACCAATCGGGTAGCTATTGTTGAACTTTTAAGAGATAGCTATTGGTAGGTTAAGTTTATATCTTTGATTAGATACGCTATAGATTTATTGCAATCCAAATAGAATCAATTCATTTGGATTCTTTCTAATAGCTATTTCATTGGATTTTATCGTTGGTGTTATTATGAAAATCAAAAATATAATGTCTGAAAATGTGGTATCTATTGATAAGAATTTAAACATATGTGATTGTCTAAGAATGATGTATAAGGATAACTTATCTAGAATACCAGTCACTAGTACCAATGAAAATAAAAAAGTTTTAGTCGGAATTATCTCAGAAAAAGATATAGCTAATAAATTAGGCTCCGCTAAATATGGTAATATGGCTCCTTCACATTTCCACGTATCCACTGTAATGGTCAAGGACTTGATTACAGTTGATGAGGATGATGATGTGACTGAAGTGGCAAAAATCTTGATTGAAAAGAACATTGGTGCCATTCCAGTTCTATCTGATGGTGAAATGGTTGGAATCGTAACTAAATCTGATTTCATATATTTATGCAAAGCAAAAGCATATGAAAAGATTTCAGTTAAGGATATTATGACAACAGATATTATTTCAATATCTGCTGAGGATCGTTTAGTTCATGCAAGAAAAGTCATAATGGACTCAGGTGTCGGACGTTTATTACTCACTGAAGACAATGAGCTTGCAGGAATTATTACTTCAAAGGACATTGCAAAGGCATTTGTTTCATTCAGGAAACATACTCCTGACAAGTATCAGTCATCTCAAATCAAAGAGTTGATTGCAGGAGATTACATGTCTACAAATGTGGAAACAATCTCACAATATGCATCAATTCCACAGCTTGCTGATGCAATGTTGGAAACTGGTTATAATGGTTACCCTGTAGTTGATGATGAAGATCAAATTATAGGAATAGTAACTCAATCAGATTTGCTAAAATTGATTTATGAGATGGAAACTCAATAACTGAGTCATTTTCTGGTTGATTTTAGTTTTAAGCATAAGATTTTCTTATGCTTTATTTTTCTTTTTTTCTATTTTTTGTTTAAATTTTATTTCATTGCTCTTATTTTTCTATTTTGTAATATTTTTATGCATTATTTTGAATTTACTTAGGTTATTTAAGTTATTTTTACCGTATTGCTTTTATACTATGATTAATATATAAAAAATAGTAAATATTAAAGAATTATTTTTTTTAACTGGAGTTTTATTATGATAAAGGATAAAGTTGCATTTTTAGGACCTCAAGGAACATTCTCTCATGAAGCTGCATCATTGGTCAGTGACAATTTGATTTCCTACTGTTCAATACAACAGGTGATGGGTGCTGTTGAAAGTGGGGAATGCGTATGTGGTATTGTACCGATTGAAAATTCAATTGAAGGTCCGGTTAGCTTGACTTTAGATTCCTTGATTCATAATTTTGACTTGAAAATCAAAAACGAGATTGTCATTCCAATCAATCATAACCTATTGGCTGCTAAGGAAATGACTGTAGATGAAGTTGAGAACGTTTATTCACATTCACAGGCTTTAGGCCAATGCCAACCTTATTTGGAAAGGCATGGAATCACTGCACATTACACCTTAAGCACTGCAGCTGCTGCTAAAAGGGTTGCAGAAACCGGAGAAGATGCAGCTATTGGAACATTGAAGGCAGCGGAATTGTATGGTTTGAAGGTAATTGATACAAACATTCAAGAGAATTTCAACAATGAAACCCGTTTTGTCGTTTTGGATAATGATGATTCTCCAATCACAGGAAATGACAAGACTTCCATTTCATTTTCATTGTTTGAGGATAAGCCAGGGGGACTTTACGAGCTTTTAGGTCTCTTTGCAGAGAATGATGTTAACTTGACTAAAATCGAATCCAGACCTTCTAAAGAAGGATTAGGTCATTACATCTTTTTCATAGATCTTGAAGGACATAGATTGGATGAGGATATAGGAAGCATTTTGAAACATTTAGAGGATAATACTTCTTTCTTTAAGATTTTAGGGTCTTATCCTGTATTTAGTGAAGATTTATTCAAATGATCTTATCATTTCATGTCTATTTTTTTAAAATTCAAGGATTTTATCCGATTTTTATTCACAGAATTTTTTAAAATTTTATCTATTTTTTAACTTTTCATTTAGTATAATTTAT
>NZ_JAFRJO010000080.1 GCF_017432245.1 Methanobrevibacter sp. | reverse complement strand
TGTAAAAAAATAGTTAAAAAAATAAAAATTATTATCTAAAAATAAGTTAAAATGTAAAAAAAATAGTTAAAAAAATAAAAAAAGAAACTAGTTAGAGTGATACACACAACTAGTAAAGAATTTTGATCAAACTTTTTTTAAAATTTGCTTATACAGAGAATCTTAAAATAAAACAGAAGATTCCTAAAATTACAGTAATTGCAATGACTATTTCTGGAGCGATTTTTGGACCTACACTTTCGTCATCAAAGTATCTTACTAAACCTGCCCCACTCATAGGAATGCTGATTTTATTATCTTTTTTTGCCATAATATCACGTTAGAATAATTGAATAAATTAATTTTTTAAATTTGAATTTGAGTAATTAATCAAGATTAATATAATTATAATATTAATATGAACTTTATAAGTATTAACTATTTCTATCATTTCTTATATTAAAACTTTTAGTTTTAAAACGATAGTTGGAGTAATTATAAAAATCCTCCGAAGAATAATACTAAAATTGCAGCAATAGCAAATGTAATCAACCAAACAGGAACACTCCAGGACATTACTTTAGAACCATCCAATGGAGGTATCGGCAATAGGTTAAAAGCCGCTAGGAAGAAATTGATCCTAGTACCAAGCACACAAATCAATTGAACAATATATCCAGTTTCAGTATGTACGAAATCTCCAAGAGATCCTAAAATAAGGAAAAATATTAATCCTAAAACTATATTTACGATTGGTCCTGCAATGGAAATGATTCCATTTGTCTTCTTTTCCATACCATTACTATAAATAACAACTGCTCCAGGAGCTGCAAATATGAATCCAAAAAAGGAACTTGCCAATGCGATGAGCAATCCTGTAGGCCATAATTCATATTCTGCATAATATCCATAATGCATAGCTACGAATTTATGCCCTAATTCGTGGAATATGAAACCTGCTCCCACTCCAATCATAACTATAGGGAAAATCAAAGTAACATAACTGTAGTCCCCATTAGAGTAGAGAATGGTAAATCCTAAAGCAATCACTATAAAGGATATGATTAAATCTCTTATCTCTTTACCTGTAAATCTAAACATAACTTAAATTATATTTTATAATCTTATAAAGTTTATGATTGAACATGAAAAGAAATAATGAAAAAATCTTATAAAAATTATGATTGAACATGAAAAGAAATAATGAAAAAATCTTATAAAGTTTATGATTGAACATGAAAAGAAATAATGAAAAAATAGTGAAAAAGAAATAAAGAAATTAATTATTAAAGCATGCTTGAAAATATTTTTATTCCATTTCCTTAGGCCATTCACTGAAAATAGCCTTAAACAATACAAAATTAGATACAATGGCTAAAATGATTATGAGGAAAATTGCTATTGAATTGGATTGAATGAAATATTCAATTCCCCCTAATGCCAACAGGAATGAAAGAAGATTATTCAAAAAGTGAGCAAATATAGGCACCAATATATTTTTAGACTTTATATAAAGAATTGCAACACAAATACCGAATAGTATAGCCCCTAAAATTCCTCCAAAGTTATGGCAAAAACCAAACAATACAGAAGTGAACAAAATGGCTAATGTCACATTTAATTCCTTATTGAATCTTCTTAAGAATATTCCCCTAAACAATAGCTCCTCTATAATTGGAGAAAGGATAACTACAGTTAAAAAGTAAAGAGCCAATATTGAAATGCTTAATCTTGTGAAATCGCCAAAAAGAGGGGAATTAAAGCTAATTATTGATAAATGGCTTAAATATTTCAAGACAAAATAAACTGCTGATACGAATAGGATATTTGCAATTACAATAAATGAAATGTGATAAATGTCAGAAACCTCGAATATTGAATCAAATTCATTCCTTAAAGCTGTTTTAAATGAGATTTCTTCAATATCAATTTTATTCAATTCATAAGCAAAAAATAGTAGCATTATTCCATACAATATGAATTTAAAGAATAAATTTCCTAAATGGATATTAAATATCATAGGAATTAAGGAAAGAATTAATATAATCAATAAAAAGATGGATAAAACATTAATTATTGATAATCTATCTAAAAAATCGTTTAATCTAATCATATAAATTCATCCTATATTTAATCTATAATTAATCATCATTTCAAAAAATCAACTATTTATTTTAATTTTTAGTTTTATAATATATAAGTTTAAACGAACATAATCATAATCAACTACTTTTAAAGATTATTAGGAAATCAAATCATGACAAACAGCTACATTCCTGAAGAATTTGAAATGAATTACAAGCACGATTTAAATGGGACAAAATCCATTAAGCTATTGGACAATGCTCTTTTGGTAAACAATCCCAATCCAGAATTGATTGATATAAATGAAATAAAGAAAGAAAAGTGGATTCACTTTTGGGAAGAAGTTGAAAGAATTGGCCTTTGGGATCTTGAAGAGGAATATCAATCCTGCACTTTAGAGGGAGGATTCACTTGGAGCATAAGAATCATTTACAAAAACAAAGAACTCAATAGCTATGGAGCAAATATGGAACCTAAAATAGTCATTGGAGATAAGGTTTATTCCGTTTTGGAAGAGCTGTATAAGTCAATTGAAGAATTGATTGACTTAGAATAAAAATGGAAAAAATAGAAAAAATAGATAAATAAAAATAAAATAGAAAAAAATTGAAAGAAAAAAATAAAAAATTGGAAGAAAATAAAAATAAAAACTAATTAAAATTTAATGTCTTTAATTAGTAAATGAAGCGGTTTCTGCAATTGATTTTAATACTTCCAAATTGTTACCAGCAATTACAATTACTTGATTATTGTCTGGATTTTGAATGCAGATTGCATAATCTGCATTATTCACATGGGATATCATATCTCCATCAATTGAAACATTTCCATCTGCAGATGCTTCTGCACTTCCGTCATTACCAGTAACTTTTATGCCATCAGTTGAAATGGAAACATCCTCACCGTTTGGATCTGCTACTTCAAATCCTTTTGTAGATAATGAAACAGATGTGTTGTCATCCCCAACAATGTGGATTCCTTCATCTTCAGAAACCTGTACATCAGCAGATTCAGTTGTAACATTCACATTGGAATCATCTGAGAAGATTCCAGTAGCAAAGTTCCATAAGCTATCGATGTCATTTCCAATGTCAAGATTAAGGAAATCCCAATTATTTGCATCTTTGGTTTCCACAATAAAATATTTCTCATTTTCTTCAACGATAGGGCCATCTTTTTTCAAATCATTGATTACATCTGAAATGATGCTTTGGTCTTTTGAACTGTCTTTCAAATAGAGAATTGTGCTTACATCATTTGCATTTTCACCATTATTTGCAAAGATTTCCATGCTAATAGCGAAATCACCGATATTTAAGTTAGTTGCTGTCTCTTCAGCAAAGTGGCTGCCTGATGGAATATCGATTTCAAAATTTGTGCTTTCTATTCCATTGCTTGTCAAATCAGCTGCACCGACACTTGAAATTGCTATTGCAATAACAAGAAGTGTAGAGAATACTGATAAAATTCTTGAATCAATTTTCACTTTATCACCCATTTTAAAATTATTAGTAAATCACCCATAGTTTCTAATTTTCTTATTTTAGATAGTTTCTAATT
>NZ_JAFRJO010000079.1 GCF_017432245.1 Methanobrevibacter sp. | reverse complement strand
TGAAGGCGATATTTTAATGTTACTCGACACAATCAGAGAAGCTAAGGAGATTAGAACTCCTTAATAACCTTGGTTATTAAGCTTATCTTACTTAAAGAAGGTGTTTTAACATGAGAACTTGTTCATTCTGTGGTAAAGAAATAGAAGAAGGTACCGGTAAAATGTACGTTAAAAAAGACGGATCCATCTATTTCTTCTGTAGTAGTAAATGTGAGAAAAATATGATTAAACTTGGCAGAGTGCCAAGAAAAGTAAAATGGGTTAAACAATGATTGAAAGAAGCTTTGTTATGATGAAACCTGATGCGGTATCTAGACGTTTAATGGGTCAAGTTTTAAGCCGTTTTGAAGCTAAAGGCCTCAAAATTGTTGCTATGAAATTAAGACAAATTGATGAAGATTTAGCTAAACAGCATTACGGAGAACATGCTGAAAAACCATTTTTCAATGGTTTAGTTGAATATATCACTTCTTCTCCTGCATTAACCATGGTTATTGAAGGAGACGACGCTATTTCTGTAATCAGAAAAATGGTAGGAGCAACTAATCCTAAAGAAGCAGAAGTTGGAACCATTAGAGGAGATTACGGTATGGATACTGGAAGAAACATTATCCATGCATCCGATGCACCTGAATCTGCTAAAAGAGAAATTGCTCTTTTCTTTGATGAAGAAGAAATTTGTGATTATTCTATGTCTGATAACGCTTGGATTTACGAATAGATTTATTATTTCTATTTAACATATTTAAATTTCTAAATCGAAATATTCGTTGTCTATAATCGAATCAAATTATTATTGTTTAAATTTATTGAATTATTTAATTGTGAGTGGAGTAAAAATGAAGATTAGATCCCCAATTGTATCTGTTTTAGGTCATGTAGACCATGGTAAGACTACCTTACTGGATTATATCAGAGGAAGTACTGTAGCTGATAGAGAAGCGGGTGGTATTACCCAACATATTGGAGCTACTGAAATCCCAATAGATACAATAAATGAAATTTGTGGCGATTTTATAGCAAGATTATCAATTAAAGATACAATTCCAGGTTTATTTTTTGTGGATACTCCAGGGCATGCTGCATTTACATCACTTCGTAAACGTGGTGGAGCTTTAGCAGATTTAGCTATTTTAATTGTTGACATTAATGAAGGTTTCAAACCTCAAACCTATGAGGCAATTAATATCTTGAAAATGTATAAGACCCCATTTATTGTAGTTGCCAATAAGATTGATAGAATCTTTGGATGGGATATTCATGAAGGAGCTTCCTTTATGGAAAGCTTTAAAGAGCAAGCTCCAAGAGTGCAAACTGATTTGGACTTGAAAATCTATGAGCTCATTGGAAAATTGCATGAGGAAGGATTCCAGTCTGAAAGATTTGACAGAGTCACTGACTTTGCAAGCCAAATTACAATTATTCCAATTTGTGCAAAATCTGGTGAAGGTATTATTGAGCTTATTGCAATGTTGTTAGGACTTGCTCAAGAGTATCTAACAGAACAATTGGAAATACATGAAGATGCTCCTGCTAAAGGAACTGTATTGGAAGTCAAGGAAGAAACCGGTCTTGGAGTGACTGTTGATAGCATTATCTATGATGGTGTGCTCCGTGATGGTGATGAAATTGCTTTAATGGATGCAAATAATGTTGTAAAAACCAAAATCAGATCTATCTTAAGGCCTCTCCCTCTTGAAGAGATGAGAGATTCCAAGAAGAAATTCAAGAAGGTTGATGAGGTTGTTGCAGCAGCAGGTATCAAGATAGCTGCTCCAAATCTTGATGATGTCGTTTCAGGCTCTCCTCTTAGAGTATTGAATGAGGATGAAGACGTTGAAGCAGAATTGTTAAAGGAATTGGAGGACATTACTGTTGATACTGACGATGAAGGTTTATTCGTTAAGGCAGACACTTTAGGTTCCCTTGAAGCGGTTGTTCATTTGCTTAAGGAAATGGAAATCCCAATTAGGTCTGCAGAAATCGGTGATGTAAACAAAAGGGATGTTATCGATGCATCCATTGCTAAGGATGAAAACATTGAGCATGGTGTAATCATTGCATTTAATGTTAAGGTACATCCTAAGGCTCTTGACGATTTAAATAATTCTGGAGTTAAGCTCTTCCAAGGTGATGTAATCTATCAGATTACTGAAGATTATGAAGCTTGGGTCCAAGAGAGAAAAGAAGCTCAGAAAAAGCAATGGCTTGATGCAATCATCAAACCAGCTAAATTCATGATTCTTCCAAAACTCATATTCAGGCAAAGCAAACCTGCAATTTGCGGTATTGAAGTTGAAGCAGGAACTGTTAAACAGGGATATGCTTTAATGAATGCAAATGGGGACTATGTAGGTACCATTGCCAGTATGGAAGATAAAGGTGAGACTTTGACTGCAATTTCTAGAGGTCAAAGGGTTGCTATGGCTATCAATGATGCTGTAGCTGGAAAGGACTTTGAAGAGGGAGATACATTATATGTAGACATTCCTGAAAAGCATTATAAGATCTTGGAGAGAGAGTTTAAGGATAAATTGAATGAAGATGAATTTTTAGCCCTTGACGAAATCTTGGAAATTAAACGTAGAAAAGACAAGGATTGGGGTAAATTCGGTCTTTTTGAATACTAATTGATTTGACAATAAATATTTAATCATTCATAATTATTTCACATATTTTAAGATTATAGAATAAATACTAGAGATTAGGAAAGATTAAATTCCGAAAAATAAAAGGAGGAATTTTATTGGCATTTAAAATTGTTGTATCTGAAAAAGAATTAAGTTATCAATTGGAAGTTGATGATGGAAAACAATTAAACGGTTTAAAAATCGGAGAAGAATTCGATGGTCAAATCGTTGGTTTAGATGGCTACACTTTAAAAATCACTGGTGGTAGTGACAAAAACGGTTTCGCTATGAAAAAAGACGTTGATGGTCCTAGAAGAATCAAAAGTCTTTTAACCGGTGGAGTAGGCTACAAACCTAAAGGTGATGGTGTTAAAAGAAGAAAAACTGTCAGAGGAAACACTATCTCTGAAGATATTGTTTTAATTAACACTATTGTTACCAAAGCAGGTAGCAAATCCATATCTGATATCTTAAATCCTGAAGAAGAGGAAGCAGAAGAATAATCAGATAGTTTTAATGATAAATGAAATTTATAATGAAATTCAATTTTCATTATTATTTTTCAATTATTCATTATAATAAAATTAAAATTAAATTTTTATTAAAAGATATAAATTAATTTTTATTATATTTTATTATCATTTAAAGCATTAAATCATGTTTATATTAAAATTGAATTATAAATATGATTTTAATTAAGAAAAAAAGATTATTCATAAGTGTAATTCAATATTGATATAAATTTCATTATTAAATTTATTATTAATTAGCAGTTATTGTCTAATATTCATTTATGTTTATTATTTAATTCAAAATTATTTCATTTAAAAAAAT
>NZ_JAFRJO010000078.1 GCF_017432245.1 Methanobrevibacter sp. | reverse complement strand
ATCTACAACAACAATCTTTACAGTACCAGAAGCACCATCAGTAATAGTAAATGCAATAGGTTCAGTCTCACCGACATGAATATTTTCAGGAGTTACACTCACTGTAGATTCATTCTTGGAAACAGTGAAAGTTGCAGTAGCGTTGGAAGCACTGTAGTATGAATCACCTGGGAAAGTTACAGTAACATTGTAATCACCAGCAGCTAAACCAGTTACATTAATAGGACTGCCATCAGCAATTGCAACAGACTCATATTTTTGTATTTCAGCACCACTAGTTGCATTTACAATAACAATAGTTACAGTACCGGTAACACCATCAGGACCAACAGTGAAAGCAATATGTTCAGTCTCACCTACATAAATATTTTCAGGAGTTACAGTAACTGAAGTTTCACCTGGAGCCAGAATATTTATAGTAAGAGTACCATTGGATGCCCAATAATATTTGGTAGTTTTATTATTATAATAGACAGTGTACTCTCCACTAGCATCAGGCAATACAACATTAGTAATATTAGCTACACCATTTACCACATTACCAGTATATACTTGACCATTAATGGTTACATTTATAGTACCGTTTTGAACAGGATCTGGTTGACCGGTTCTGGTAACATTAAATGAAATCACATCAATGGTTTGACCTGCATAACCTTCTACAGTTACATCAGATACATTAGTACCATGATTTGCTCTTGCACAATGGAAATCATCAACGCGAGAAGCAATATAAGTGTAATATGAATCTGCATAATGAATAGCTTGAGCTTGATAGTCACCTTCCTCTAAGTGTAAAAAGTCAATTAAAGTTTCATTAGTGAATAAAGCTACACCACTTGCATTGGTCTTTTGTGTAACATTCATTATAACAGTATTACCCTTTTTAATGATAAGATTGATAGTAATTCCTGCTTCATGATTGTCAGTTCTAGTAGATGGATTATTGGTAACCTCACCATTCTGATTCCAATATGTTACATTTTTCAAACTAGAAATAGTTCCCTCGGAGTAAATCCCATTTAAAAGATTATCATTACCAGTAAAAGTAACAATATATTTATGGAAAGTACCACTATTTGAATCTTTGGTTAATGTAATTGAATTGGATGAAGCTTGGTTATCTATAATCTTAGAATTAGAAACACTTAATGTTCCCCAACTAGATAGATAAATAGCACTACCAGTTTGTGCATAATTATCAGTGAAAGTACAACCATCAACAGTTACATTACCGTAATTAACATAAATAGCTCCACCATGGGTTTCACTACCTACAGTAGCATTACAATTCTCAAAAGTACAATTAATGATATTTAATCTGTAAGTTCCAACATCTATTGCAGAACCAATGGAATTTTTGAAATGAATGTTCTTCAGAGTAATAGTAGTATAACCACCAACATCGATTATTCCATGTTCATACCTGAAATTATTTACAAAATTACCATCAAGTGTGTATCCAGCCCCATCAAGTGTGAAGGCTTTTGAAATGGTAATGGCATCTTCAGAACTTCCCTTGGTATAATTGTTAGTCAAGGTATAACTATTTCCTGCACTATTAATTGCATTTTGTAACTGAGTAAAAGTACCTGGAGCCTCTAATATTTCATCAGAGCTAGGTGCATCTAAAACTTCGTCATTACTATCTGCTTCAACAGTTTCTATATCATTAGATAAATCAAAAACGTCGTCATTTACACCAGTATCACTAACATCTGCTGCAGCAATAGCTTGAACAGAGCATAATAGGATACTGATAAGTAATACAAACAAAATTTGTTTTTTCAATTTATCCATAAAGTCTCACCATAATTTTCTATAAAGAAATATTCATCTAAACAATTGCTTGCCTAAACAAAAACCTCTTATAATAATATACAATGCAACTTCATTAGAAAAAAATATTGTTTATTTAATCCCTAAAAATCATCCTTTAACTTTCACGAATAAATAAATCTTTATCTTAAACCTAACTTTTCAAGATAATAAAAAATTTAACCGTTAGCTAAATATTTTCAAAACCCCTAGTTACATTTCAAGTTTCGGAAAATAAAAATTATTTTCCATAGCAAAATGCAATTTTGCTATCAAATATATTATAATCACTCATAAAAATATATTATATAATATATTCTAATGATATTTAAATATAAACATATATTTAAAGTTTACTACAATCTGAATAAATTTTATAACAAAATAAACCAAAAATAAGCAAAATAGTATAAAAAAAGTAAAAAGAATCAATGAAAAAAGAAATGAAGGAAAAAATAACTAAAACCATAATTATTCCAATGAAGAAAGAAAATGAATGTAAAAAAATGATAAAGAATAGTAAAAATTATTTCAAAAATCATCTCTTAAGATATTGGCCTGGATTTATGAAATCATCCACTGAATTTAAATAATCGGTCTGAATCTCATCAATTCCCTGATTTTTTGTGTCATAATCGAAATACTTGTCCAGATCAATTAGGAAATCATCGATTTCTAAAAGGATATAGTCAGTGCAAATTGATTCCCTTATATTCTTTCCGACCTTAATCATATGTATGTTTTCCTCATTGAGAATATGAATGATGAATTCCTTAACTGTTTTGAATTGACGTTCACGTGTTAGAACCATAAACTCATCTAAAGGATATAGGTGGTCATTCCATTTTTCCTTGAAGTTGTCACAAGCCTTCTTAGGCCAAACCTTTGGCCCTTTGTGTATGTAGTATTTTCCCTGTTTAAAGACATTAAGCTCTATTGTGAAGATGACATACTTCTCCTCATCGGTCCAATAATCATATTTGAAAACTGAAAACTCTTCCATTTCTATCTTTTCACAAATGGATTGGATTGTCTTTAGAAGCTGAGGGTGTAGGGCATCTGCAG
Source organism: Methanobrevibacter sp. (assembly GCF_017432245.1). Taxonomy (GTDB): domain Archaea; phylum Methanobacteriota; class Methanobacteria; order Methanobacteriales; family Methanobacteriaceae; genus Methanobrevibacter. The sequence continues at coordinate 20,048 of NZ_JAFRJO010000078.1, read as the reverse complement.
GCATATCAGGAATAGGGAATCTGATAAGCAAAGTCTGGGTCTCCCTATCCTTAAAGGAATCAATCAGGTACTGGGCGATTTCCTCATTGGATTTATTTGAGAGATGCTCCTTTTGAAGTGGGTGGAAGAATTCGATTATCTTTTCTTCCCTTTCTTTCTCATCCAAGGCATCATCATCCAGGACATCCAAAAAGTTTCTTGAAGCTACAATGAAATCAACATACCTTTCCATTCTTAAGGCCGCACCAACATTCCTGTTCTTATCAGTTGGGTCAATGAAGACAAGAGGATCCTGCTTGAAAATGGCATTGCTTCCTGTACCGAAATCCTCCAAATCTATTAAGGTGTGCCTTTTCCAGTTTTGAGCAGCTCTTAAAGTTTTTTCAAAAGTGCCATACTTTAAAATAAGTAATTCGCATAAATATCCTGCAAAACCACCTGTCTTGAATTCAGAGCCATATGTGCCTACTGCATCCATGAATTTCTTAAGCAATAGAACCTCATCTTCCTGGTCTTCACTTAAATGCTTTTGAATGTATCTTGTATGCAAAATGGTTCTATCAACAGCAGAAATGATTGATTGGCCTTCTTCAATAGCATAGCAAGGAACTATATCAACTTCAAACCCATCTATGTCACAGGTCAAATAAGGATGGGAGGCATAATGTTCTGATGCATTTCCATTTAATGCATCATTGGCCTTGTATGCAATCTCCAAACCATTTTTCTTTAAGTCATCCATTTTTGTTTCAATAGGAAAACTAATGAAAATGTCTATATCAGATTTACCTCTTAACCAAGTGTTTTTTGCAACAGAACCAACTGCGTTGGCTTTTGCATCAATGCCCTTTTTTTCACAGAGATCATTAATAAAATCAATTACCTTTTCAGTTGTTTCATTAATTGCATCAATCTCCTCAGGAGTTGGTCTTAATTCTTTTAATATTGATTCATAATTCATTGTTTAGTTCCTTTAGTTAATTGTAAAATCTGATAAATTTATTTTATAATTATATTATTATCTTTATTAGTTTTATAATTTTAGAATTTTATGAATATATAATTTAAAAAAAAGAGAAGAAAATTAAAAAAAATAGTTTTAAAAAAAAAGAAAAAAGAAGAAGAAATAGGAAATAAATTAGTGGATTTAGTCTAATTTCTCTTTCCAATCCTCATTGTCATCATTAATGTTCCTTAATCTGTAGAACCTATCTGTGACTATTTCACATGCATCATACATATCTCCGAAGCCATCAGCACTTTTTCTGCTTCTAGCTATACGGCTACTGCGGATTCCGATATCTGAAGCTTCAGAGTAAGCGTCAATATCTGCTCCTATGAATACGAATTCCCATCCGCTGCTTTCAATTAAATTCTTTATTTGATCCCTTTTGAACTCTCTGGAAGCATTTTCATAACCATCAGAAGTTATGATGCACATAGCTGATCCCACTTTGTTTTTATAGGAGTTTACAGTTTTTCCGATTGAATCAAGCAAGGCGGTTAATCCTCTAACGTAATAGTCTTTTTCAGTAAGTGGCTCAACTTTAGATATTGGCTTTCTGGAGTATAAGACTTCATACCTGTCATCAAAGAGAATGGTTGTTACAAAGATATTATGGTTTTTCATTGCCTGCCTTTCGATGAAAGAATTGAACCCCTTAATTGTATCAGTTTCACTGCCTCCCATAGATCCGCTTCTGTCTAAAATGAAGAATAGATCCATTTCTTCATCTTCAATTCCAATGTTTGCAAGTTTTTCATCACTGTAATCATCTACAACTATTTTATTTTCATTTTTCATATAATTACCCCCATTTACATTAGTTTTAATTTTGTTTTCTTGGCTTTCTTCATTTAAATTTTCTTGCATTTCTTCAAGATCAGAGATTTCACCAGAATCTTGATTATCTATTTTTACACTTTCATCATCCATAAAATACCCCCTTTAGTTTAGATTTTAAAAGTAAAAATTTTTATTTTATCAACATCCACTCCCCCTTTAATGTTTATTTTAACAGCTAAGGTGATTAATGGTGTATTCTTAAACATAGCGAATGTTGAAAAATGATTAGCAAACTAGATATCAACCCCCTATTTGAAGTCATTTTTCTTCGACAAAATTATTATGTACTTCATAGTATATAAAGATGTCCTTTTTTTTAAGAACAGATGAATAAAAATTAAGAACATGATAAAAATGTTCATGGATTCATTATTTCAAACATCAATTTGTGATTAAAAAAATAGATTAAAATTAAAAAAAGAAAAGTTTAAAAAAATAAATAAAAAGAAATGAAAAAAGTAAAAAAATTAAAAATTTAATTATCCTACTTTGTCAATTTTGATTGGACCGTCGTTTTCTGTGTAATAAAGTACATAGGTTCCTGGTTCCATTCCTTTATATTGACCTGTTTCATTTTCTGAGACAATGAATGTTTGCTTTTTCAATACATCGCCCTCATCTATAGCATCAGAGCTTGCATTTGCATCATTTACATCATTGACTGTTTGATTGTCAATAATTGCAGATGCATTCACGTCTGTAGTATTGACAGTTAAATTTTCAGTTATGTTGTCAGTTAAATTTTCAGCATTATCAGTTAGGTTTAAATCAAGAACATCGCTGTTAGGAACAAAATTCAATGCAACAAAACCAACAACGATAAGTGCGATTAATGCAATAATAAAACCAATTATAAGTTTCTTATTCAACATATTGAACCTCCTTAATGAAATTAATAAATTAAATAAATTAATTCTTAATAGTATATATGTATAAGATAAATTTAAAAATATCTATTTTTTATTACAAGAAAGAATAATTCAATCCCAAGAAAACTAAAAATATCTATTTTTCTGCAATTTTTTCATCCCTTCTTTCATAAACAAACTTAGGAACAGCATGCTTAAATGGATCAAAGGTTTCAGGATTCTTTACTTCAACACATTTCATGCTTACTTTAGAGTGAAGGGAACTTGGAAGTCTTAGAATTCTCTTTAAGTCAATGGTTACCTTTGCATCGATTGTTGCAAGGTTTACTCTTGCCATCGCATTCACCATATCCTTATATCTTCTTGGACCAATAGCTTGCTTGAATGATCCCCAATCATCATCGTAAAGGTAATCCCTATTTTTTACCATGTCCTTCAATAATCTATTGTTGATGCCATCAAGCTTTTCATCCCCCTTCATGTGAAGAATATTGTATTTGATCTTTTCAGTGAAAATCGCAGGATATGCAATTGGAATAGAGAAATGCTCAAAATTATAAGGCTTTCCACCAGGAGTGATATTGGGATACTGTGATTTAGGAACTTCAGCACCAGCAACATACTTCAAAACCTCTCCTCTTAAATCACTGTCCGCCTCCATCATTACGGGGTCAAGTATCCTTATGTGGAATCCTCTACCAGAATAAATGAGATGTATGTTCTTAAGGCCCAAATCACCTTTTAAAGTGTCTAGCATGATGTTAACTCGCTCAAGAGCTTCCCCTAAGCAAATCTCACAGACTCCATCGCAATTGCATGATCTAATAGGCAAATCCTTTGCATCAATATCAAATATGTATTCTGCCTTTTCCCATCCTCCACGATTTCTCGGATTTGCATAAAATGCTACAGAAATATAAGCTGCAAACGGGGCTTTGGATCTTAAAAATCGCTTGAGCGGTCTTGTTCCGAAAAACACTTTATACCGGTCATTAGGACCTTGACCAAAATGGTCAAAACCGAATTCCCTTTTAGTGATTCCATCAGCGATAAAGTCAGGAATATCCTTTTCAGACCATTCCTCTCTGTAGTATCTCCTTCTTTCCTGAACACTTGATTGGCCAAACATGAAAATCACCAAGGAAAAATTTATAATTCTTAAGCTTAAGCAATCTGATTTTCTAAATAAAGTTTTTAATTGAATAAACAAATAGTATATATAAGTAAAAATATTTATGATTTATATAATACTTAAAACTTATTGTAATGAAAAATAACTATAAAAAGATAATTAAAATCTAATCATGAGGAAGAGAATATGCTAAGTGAAGAGGAACTTAGAAGACTTATTGAAAGCTTGTCAATAAGGGAAATCATAGAGCCTGCACTGGATAATTGGATTCCAAATGAATCAACTGGAAAAACTATCATAAATCTGGAAACAGGAAAGGTTCAAGGAATAGGATTAAGATTCAATGAATTGCTTGACATTAACTATTCAAGCGAACATATTGAACTTTATAAAATCGAATCTGAAGAAGAGTTGTATGATGAAGAAGAGATTTTAAATGAAGAGGAATATGAAAGATTCATTGATTTTAAACTAAAAAAAGAAGAGAATAATGAGAACTATGATGACTATGACCCTGAATTACTAAACGAATTCTGCAAAATCGAATCCATAGATAAAAAAGAAAGACAGATAAAAATCTTAATTGAAAACTACGAGGATTATCATTTTGAAAACTATCAGGACTTTGAACATTCCATAATCCTAACATACTACGATGAGGACGACTACACTTATTAATAATTTCTTTAATATTTTTAGAATATGGCCTATTCTTTTGAATCCCCTTTAGAACTTTCATCAGAAGGCAATTCCCCATTCTTGCTCATTATCCATTTTTTCCTTGAATAATAACTCAATGGATTGTTTATCTTAGCGCAATCCTTATTTTCCTTACAAAGATGAGGAAGATGCATCTTAATCTTTTCACAACTCATAGGAGTGTACCATTTGGTCTCTCCCTCATTTTCAAGACTAACTTCCTCATGCATTCCAAAACCTAATTTTGAAATAATATTTATCTTTTCCTGAGGCTGGTCTTCAAATAAAGGAGGCGTACAGTTGTCTGCAGCTTCAAAAATAAGTGGCAAAATCTCATTTAAGGTAATGTTCAGGTTTGTATCAATATCAGAAATCTTTACGGTTCTATCTGAGCCAAAAATACCTGGATACAATCTTGCATAAGATACAAAAGAAGTTAATAGCAATACGATTGCATCATTTCTTCCACCAGATGAAACACCATTTACAGTATTTTCAATGCATGGAGGGAAAGCTTCCCTAATGAGTTTTCCAATTTCCATATTGCCGTAAGCTCCACCGCTTGCATAATAAGTGCTGTATTTAGCTAATGATTCTGTAATTGTCTCATCAAGCATTTCACCTAATTCCACAATTGCAGGATGCATTTCAACAATAGCTAACTGATCCTGAATGGATTTAATGTAATTTTCAGTATTCTGCATCAATATCTTAGTTAAAATAAGCTCTCTTAAATTGTCTCCAATCAAGATGTCATAAATCCTATCTGGAGACCTATCGCTGAATTCATCACCAAAGGAGTAAACAAACTCTTCCCTATCCAAAACTATTTCTCCATTCTGCAGAACAAGATCTGTCAAGGACAATTTCTTAGTGGCAATCAAATCCTTTAAGAAAGACCATTCAATGCCATCTTGAATAAGCAAATCGCTTAAAATCTCTTCTACAACCTCTTTCCTTTCAGATAATGGAAGCCTGATTAATCTATCCTCAATCATCAGACCTTGAGATTCCACAAATAGCTTCACTTCACGGGAACCTGGCCTGAACTTGTTTGCAATGGCTTGTGCCAATATGTGAAATACAATGGTATCATATTCAGCAATTCTTTCATTGAAAAAGTAAACATAATCGTTAGGATTGAAGTCCTTGTTGTTTTTACGTTCAATATACCATTTTATACGATTTAAAGCCAAATCTACAAGAGTTTCAGGAACAACCTCCTGATTGGAAATGGTCTGACGATTTGTATGGATAACAATATCCATAAGATCATCATTATGTGAATATATCTCTTCAAGACCACCTAATCCCCTTACAATATTCCTTCCTTCCTGTGATAGGGGATTCAAATAAGAAACTAAAACCATTCAATTACTCCTAAATCTCTTATGAATTTATAAATATTGAGTATTTTAAAAAATCGACTTTATATATTATACTATAATTCAATACATTTAAATAATTTTTTATAATGAAAATTTTTAAATGATTAAAATATTGATTTAAACCAGTTGAATTATAAAAAACTTGTAAAATTATAATTAAATTAAAAAATAATGATTATACAATTAAATTTACTTGAAATATTAGCAAATATTTAAATAAAATCAAAATAAAAAGAGTATCTATGGATTCAAAAGGAATAATTAATATAGAACTTTTATTTTGCACATTGATTGTGATTCTGCTTTTAATTGTCAATTTGCCTATGATAGAAAAAGGCATTAACGCAAATATTGAAATTCATGAAAACAGCAAAGGAAGATTATTGGCAAAGCACATTGCAAATTCCATAAATGAAATTAATTCAAATGAATATGGATTCAAGAAAAAAATCAAATTGCCAGAATCAATTGAAGGAAACTTTTATGAGGTAACTGTAAATGAAAGGGAGGCAATAGTTGAATTTAATAATAAGAAAGGAAAATCAGCAATCAATCCAATTAGACTTGTAGATGCAAGCAATAGATCAATAGAGAGCATTGAATTATATAATGGAAGAACCTATCTGATTGAAAAAACATTTGTAAATGACAATCAGACAAATACAATAAATCAAAGTTCAATTTTAATTAGGCAAATAAGCAATTGATATTTAATGATTTTCAAGCTATTATCAAAGGAAAAATTATTATGAAACTAGACAATAAAGGACAAATAAGTGTAGAATTACTGCTATTGATTAGTTTTGCACTTATTTCAGCAATCCTATTGGCAAATGCAATAATCGATGCAAACGAATTGAATGTGGTAATGGCTTCAGCAAGAAATGGGGCTTTTGAGGGAATTTCATCAAATGGATTGGCAATTTATCCTAAAGACTCATATGAGAACTACTCAAAAGATTTCAAGAAACACTCATTGCTTAGAGAAAAGAATATTAAGATAGTTAAAATCAGCCAAACAGTCAAAGGAAAAGACAATTTCAATCGAACTAGAATACAATTGAAGATTTATGCATCATCTCCAGAAGTGAAAACTAAAGAGGAAAAGGAAGCGGTTGGAGACCGTATAAATTATAATGTTAGAAAAAGCATTACACAATCATTCAAGAGTGAGAATATTACAAATAAGCTGTTTAATCCTGCATTTTCAAATAAATACAGTTTCACTACTGCAAATGTGGTTTGGGTTTGATGATAAAAAATTAAAAAAAGAGAAAAGAGGAAAATAAAAAATTAAAAAAAGAAATAAAAAATTGAAAAAGATAATAAAAAGAAAAATAAAAAATTAAAAAAAAGGATTTAGGAAATTATCCTAAATAATAGAAATAATCCTTTAAATGGATGAATTGTGCAAATGTTTGGTTATGGGTAACTCCAGGCATTAAAATAGCTACAATTATTCCAAGTATACCAAATAGAATGCCAATACCCCAAATCATCATTACAGCAGTCTTTTCATCAACAGGTTTTCTTAAAACAAACCTAATCAATGATTTGAATCCTTGTTCAGGCCTTACCAATTTTCCATCATCATTAAGTTGGGTAGGCTTATGCTGTTGCCTTTCCATAACTCCTGCACTGTAGAATTTAAGTGCTGCATCAATGATATTAGGTAAAAGAACAATGAATGCAATCAATTTTACCCTACCGATAAATGCAATAGCTGCAATGGTTGCCCCAATGATAAGTGTACCTGTATCTCCAGGGAAAACCTTAGCAGGATACTTGTTGTAATAAAGGAAAGCGATCAATGTACCTAACATGCTCATGCTTATAATAGCTACATCATACTTTCCAAGGATGATACAGCTGATTGTAAGGGAAGTCATTGAAATAACTCCAAGACCTGATTCAATACCATTCAATCCTGCAAGCATATTGGTTAGGTTGGAACAGATTGAAACAGCTATTGGAATCAAGAGCATGTATAAAAGACCAACATTAGGAGGTGCAATCCACCATAATGGAATACCTGCTAAAAAGAGCAAGAACAACTTTTCCTTAGATGACAAGACAATCAAGTCATCCACCATACCAACAATCCCAACAAGCAGAACTACAACAAGAACAACCAGCCATTGGAATGTCAATGTTGGAAAGAGAATTATACCTGCAAAAATTCCTATAATGAAACCGAATAATATTCCCATACCACCCATTTCAGCTACAATAGGCCGAGAGGATTTATGAATATCCTTTCCTATGATTTCCGCCTTCTCAAGCTTGCGGATAAGCCATGGCATAACTAAACGAGTACTGATAAATGATAAGATTCCACATATCAAAGCAATAACAACTAAAGGCAATGTGGGAATTGAAATTAAACTTGACATTTTTACACCAAATATTGTTTAATCTAAATTATTTCAATAATGATAAATTACTGATAATCTAATTATTGAAAATTTAATAAATTTATTAATTTAATTAATTTATTTTTTATTACTTATCTTAAATAAACTTTTTATAAAATTCGTGACATTGAAAAAATAAAAAATATTTGAAAAATAACTAAAACCTTAAAAAAATAATAGTATATCTACATACGACAAATCCAAAATAGTTAAATTATGATTAAAATTTATTATATTAAAGTTATGGTAAATTAAATTAAAAGAACATGCCATAAGTATTAAAAATATTAATAATTAATTTTATTTTTTTACTAATGAATTTTTTGTTAAAAATTAAGGTTAAAATAAGCATATTTTATAAAATTTTTTAACTCTAAAAATAAAATTTTAGAAAAAATTTAATCAAATAAAAAAAATGAAATCGAAAAATTATAATCTTAAAAAAAAGTTCATTCAAATAAAAATAAAAAAGTAGAATGAAAATTGTGAATTTAAATTAAAAAAACTAAAAATCATCTTTTGTTTAAAATATAATAGATAGATCTGATAGGAATATTAAGCTCTTTAGAAATCTCTTTAGGTTTTGAACCTGCTTCTTTAAGTGATTTGACTTTTTGCCTGCATTCATCATCGTATTTTCGTCTATAATGCTTTACAGTGATTCTTTCTGAATATTTGGATTTTATATAATTAACATTTGAAACAGGCATGTCCAATATTTCTGCAATTTCAGGAGAACGTTTTCCTTCATTAAACAAGCCAACGACCTGATTGATTTGGGTTATTGAATATTTTTTCTTGCCCCAATTATATTTCATCTCAATTGAAACCCCTAAATTGTCTAACGCCTTAATATAATCAGGGGAAATCCTATTATAAATGCTTTGAGGACAAGTGATTCTTTTTAAAGAGGGATAAGTGTCCATCAATTGAATAATTCTTTGAGAGGTGAGTTGAGATGATATATGAACTTCAACAGCATTAATGTCATAATCAGAATCAATTTCTAAAGGCTTTTCATCAAAAATATCCAATTCCTCTTTTGATTCTGAATCTAAATTATCATAATCGATTTCATCATCGAAATCATCATAGTCTTCATCGTCGAAGTCATCATAATCTTCAAAATCATCATCTTCATCATAAAAATCATCAAATTTTACCATGAAAACACCTTAAATAAAATAAAAAAAGAATGATCAGGATTTATTTTTCACCAAATCAATAAAGTCTCTGGAACGTTTTGTATTTGGCTTTCTAATAGCTTTCATATGATTTATTTCACGTTTAATGCTTTTTTCACCAACTTTAAAAGCATATGAAACTTCCTTAATGCTGTAATCTGAATTGGTGAATACAATAGCTGGTCCCACTGCTGCATAGTTCAATTTAATGTTTAAGTTCTTGATTCTGCTTTCGAACTTAAACTTCTTATGCAATAGCAAATCCATTTCTTCAACAGCTAAAATATGCTCTTTCTCCTTTTCCCTTAATAAATCCACAACTTGTATGTGGGGATTTGAAAAAACTTTCCTTTGTTGCCTATCAATGTCTCCACGGATATATGGGAAAGGTGAACCATAACGTTTACGCCTATCTTGAGAAGTGCATAAGTAGTATTTGGAAATGTCCCACAATATTAATGTAGGTGCAATGTCTGCAAAGATTTTTGTTTTGATCTTTTCCCTTTTCTTTAAGTCTTTCTTTAAGCTCCTATCCAAATTGCCGAACTTATCGATTAATCCCAATTCCTCAAGGGTATTGTTGATCTTATCATTTCTCCAATCGTCCAAATCGCTGGAATCTATAAAGTCCGGCTTTTCCAGATTCACTGAATATATGATTTCATCATAGATTTTTAGATTATTCAAATCCTTTATTGTTTCTTCAAAAATAGCTTCGCCATGACGTTCAACAATATCTTCTGCATGCTTTACATAAGCTAAAGCCAAATTAGTGCATGTATGCTTATCATTGATGATTGTAGGTTTGGTTCTACGGAATTCCAATCTTTCTATACGGACACTCTTTCCGAATCTTCTTCTAAGCTCATCTTCATAGCTATCTGCAAATTCACTGTCGAGAGGCACTCTACGAGTAATTGTCCTGCCATTCTCCTTATACTTAACAATAGGAGTGACTGTTTTTACAACCCCTCTTCTTTGTTGCTTCAAGATGTTTAAGACCCTTTTAAAGGATTCTCTGCCCCAACTGGACAAGCCGGACATTAGAACCATATAATTACCGGATAATGGGAGATATGGAATTATTTCCAACCTATGAATTCCAGAATGGTTTATTTTAAACTCAAAATCCTTAGAACCGCATTTGCATGTTTTTCCTCTTTCCAAGTAACTGCTTACCCTATAAGACTTCTTACACTCATTGCATCTGATTTTAGCGTATTCCTCTAAATTGCCTAATGCAATCTTATGGGCTGAAATTGCGTATTTAACCCTATCAAAACTGTTTTTCTTAGCTGAAGCCTTATTTCTAAAGATTTGATTATGGCGGTTGATTTCTCCTAATTCCTCATAGTCCACTTCATCACTGACACGAGAGCCATAACGATTTAAAGACCTGAATGGAGCAGTATAACCGCTTTCATCCATGCTTTCCTTCATTTCCTGAAGCTTATCCAAATTAGACTTGAGAAGTTCATAGATTTCTAAGAATGACTCTAAATCCTTAAAATCATTCTTTAGATTAGTTAAATCTAATCTTTCCTTCTCTATTTGATTTAGAAATTTTTCAGACTCTGTTATCATCAATGATTCATCCATAATATCACCGTGAGGACTTTTATAGGTTTGCCGCCAATAACCTATAATTTTTTAGGATATTATAAATTAAATTTCGTTTAATATAAAGATTCACTTATCTATTCTTAAAATAAATGAAAAAGACAAATTACATTAATAATTCGCCGATTTCACAATCATCTGGAGTTAAGATAGCTGCACTTTCAGTAGCCATGATCATTCCTTCAGACAATTCTCCCATGAGTTTAGCAGGTTTTAAATTGGTTACAACAGGTACCATTTTGCCAACTAAATATTCTGGAGCATATCTTTTGCCTAAACCTGCAATTACTTGAATGGTTTTGTCTCCAATGTCAATTTGAGTTCTTAATAACTTGTTAGACTTTTCAATCTTTTCACATTCTAAAATCTTACCTATCTTGATTTCCACTTTAGCAAATTCATCAATACTAATTAAATCCATTTTTTCACCTTCATCATCTTTAGACTCTTTACTCTTCTTGTCGTCTTTAGATTCGTTTTCTTGAGTCTCTAAATTCTTATATAATTTTTCTTTTTGCTCTTCAATCACTTTATCTTCAATCTTTTTAAATAATGGTTTTGCCTTGTTGATTTCATGGCCGGTTTCCAAAAAGACTTTCGCATCATCCCAAGTGTTTTCAGTTGGAATATTTATTATTTCACAGATTGCATCTGCCTTGTTTGGAATATATGGCTTTAAGAGTACAGCCATTGCCTTACATAATTGATTGGATAAGTATAAGCAGTTTGAAGCTTTTTCCATATCTTCTTTTACAGCTTTCCATGGCTCTTGGTCATTGAAGTACTTGTTACCTTTTTTAGCAGTCAATATGATTTCAACCAATCCTTCCCTGAATTTCATGTCAGCTATCAAGTCACCTACCTTATCAGGCAATTCCCTGATTGCTTGCTCAAATTCCAAGTCAGCTTCAGATGGGTTCTTGTATTCAGGAACCTTTCCATCAAAGAACTTATTGGTGAAAGTGAATGTTCTGTGGAGGAAGTTACCGATTACATCAGCCAATTCATCGTTTACTCTTCTTTGGAATTCATCCCAAGAGAAGTCAGTGTCCTTATTCAATGGAGCGTTGATTGTGAGGTAGTATCTTAATAAGTCAGAATCAAAGTCCTTTACGAAGTCTGCCACCCAAACAACCCAGTTCTTGCTGGTGGACATCTTTCTGCCTTCAAGAGAGAGGAATTCTCCTGCAAAGATGTCATCAGGCAATTTGCAGTCACGTCCAAGCAACATTGCAGGCCAGAACAATGAGTGGTGGTAAATGATATCCTTACCTATGAAATGAACAACGTGTCCGTTCCAATAGTCTTCCCATGGAATGCCTGTTCTTCTAGACCAAGCTGCAGCAGAAGACATGTAACCTATGAATGCTTCTCCCCATACGTAAATGACTTTTCCTTCTGCACCTTCCAAAGGAACTGGAATACCCCACTTCATGTCACGGGTCATGATCCAGTCCTGAAGACCTTCCTTCAACCAGTTTTGAGCATAGTTCCTTACATTTGGAGGCAAGTATGGGTTTGTGCTTATGTATTCTTCAAGAGGCTTTTGGAAATGACTTAATTTAAAGAAGTACTGTGTACTGTCACGAATGACTGGAGTGTTGCCGCAGGTCAAACATTTAGGTTCAACGAGTTCAATAGGGTCCAATGCCCTTCCACAAACTTCACAGTGGTCTCCTCTTGCTTCGGCACCACAGACAGGACAGATTCCTTCAACATACCTGTCTGGAAGGAACTTTTCACAGTTTTCACAGTAAAGCTGTTGGATTGTTTCCTCATAGATCAAGCCCTTGTCATAAAGGTACTTGAAGAAGTTCTGTGAGATTTGATAGTGTATCTCATCAGTTGTCCTTGCAAAGTTATCAAAGGAAATGTCACAGCTATTGATGTCTTCTACAATCATGTCATGGTAACGTTTTGCAACCTCAATAGGTTCCTTGCCTTCAGCATCTGCCTTTACAGCAATTGGTGTACCATGCTCATCAGTTGCACAAACCATCAATACATCATTTCCAGCCATACGGTTGTATCTTGCATAGATGTCAGCTGGAATGTATGTGGATCTTAAATGCCCTAAATGACATGGTCCATTTGCATATGGAAGTGCACATGAAATAAATATTTTAGTCAATTAAATCCTCTCCAATAAATCTTATAGTATTTTTAATTAATTTTTAAATGCTTTTTAAGTTTGAATAATTATAATATTATAATAAAACATTTATCACTATATTATATATTTACAGTAATATAAATAAGTAGTGATTTTCAAGGAAAATAACGCAAAAATAAAAATTAAATATTGCAATTAAAGTTAAAAAAATATATTTTTCCATGTAAAAAAATAGCCAATGGAACAAAATTAAAAAAAGAAAAAATGAATTTGAATTAAAATGTAAAAATAAAAATTAAACATTGCAAATATAATTAAAAAAAGAAAATAAAAATAAATAAAAAGTTTATTTAATTATCAAACTTCTTACTTACTTCTTCTACAGCCATTACCAATGGATCAATAACCATAGACACTGGAGGTGCATAAGCAAACTCCATATTGCTTAATTCAAAGCATGTAAGCTCTTCAGTAATGGCTAAAGTCATGGTATCGATTCTTTCAGCCACCCTTTCCTCTGCAATGATTTGACATCCAATGATAGTACCATCTGCATCACAGATGACCTTTACGTTCATTGGCTTTGCATTCGGATAGTATCTTGCCCTTGTCAATGCTTCAACCTTTGCTACAACTGCCTTGATGCTGTTTTGCTGAGCAAAGCTACGGGTTAGACCAACTGCTCCAAACTCCAAATCACCCACTTTAGTAACCATGGAATTCAAAACAGGATTGAATCTGGAACGTTTTCCTGCAAGGGTTTGTGCCAAGGTTTTTGCTTGCCTTACAGCAGTTGTACCTAATTGGGAAACGGTGTTTGATCTAAGTATTGCACTGTATGATTCCACACAGTCACCTACTGCATAAACATCTGGAACACTTGTTGCCATTCTGTCATTTACAAGAACAGCCCATCTTCCACAGTCACAGCCAGCCATTTTAGCAAGGTCCAATTCTGCCCTTACACCGGTAGCCAAGATGACCATATCTGCATCCGCTTCAGATCCATCTTCAAAGACTGCAGTCTTCACTTTGCCTTCTTCGCCCTTAAGCTCAATGATAGGCTGGCCTAAAACCACATCAATGCCTTCACTAATCAAATAGTCTGTGATGATTTTAGCCATATCAGGGTCAAGGGAACGTGGAACGATTTGAGGCAACATCTCACATAATGTTACCTTAAGACCCATCTTCTTGAATGCATAGGCTATTTCAATACCGATTAATCCTGCACCGGTAACCAAAGCGCTTTTACAGTTTTGAGACCATTCCTTGACTTTCTTACCGTCATCCAAAGTTCTTATCTTGAATACTCCATCCAAATCCACACCTTTCATAGGTGGCACAAATGGACTTCCACCGGTAGCCAATACCAATTTATCATAGCTCATGGTCTTCTCTACACCATCTTTGGTGGAGTAGGTAATTGTCTTTTTAGCTGAGTCAACTGCAGTGACTTCAGTCTCAAGCATTACATCAATGTTTTTTGCCTTATAATCGTCAACAGTCCTCATTACAATATCATCAAATGAATGAATATTATCTGACAATACGTAAGGAATGGCACAAGGGGAATAGGATACATGATTATCCCTTGTGAGCACAATAATTTCAACTTCTTTATCTAATCTTCTAAGGTTTGAAGCTGTGGATATTCCTCCAGCTCCACCACCAACGATAACAACTTTCATTTGCTCAAATCCTGAATAAATACATTATTTTAATAGTTAGTTGAATTTTGGAATATAAACATTCTAATAAATTAATAAGAAAGAATTAATCAATTTTAAACAAAATGAATTAATTTGAAAAATTATTGAATAAAAATTAATTTAAAAGAGAATTAATTATTATTAGAATTATATTAAATTTTCTCAATTCTATTATATATACTATTCTTTAACAAAGTAAATGATTTAAAAAATAGTTAAAAAAAGATGGAAAGAAAATGAAAAAATAAATTAAAAATATATTAAAAAAAGAAGAAAAAAGAAAAAACAGCATAAAAACTATAAGTATTTTACACCATCTTTAGAGCCGATAATGACCTTATCAACCATTTCAGTAAACAATCCATTCTCTACAACACCAGGAATGGTATTCAACTCTTTTTCCATAGGTATAGGATTGTCTATTTCACCAAAAGCAACATCCAAGATGAAGTTGCCGTTATCAGTTATTACAGGCCCATCCTTAGCTTGACCCATTCTTATGTCCACTTTACCACCCATATCCTCCAATGCCTTTGTTACAGGATTTAAAGACTCTGGAATGATTTCAATAGGAAGTGGGAAAGCGCCTAAGACATCCACAAGCTTGGATTCATCTGCAATGATAACAAGCTCATCTGCAGAATAATCAACAATCTTTTCTAAAGTGTGTGCTGCTCCTCCTCCCTTGATTAAATTGAAGTCTGGATCGATTTCATCAGCACCATCGACAGCCAAATCTATTTCATGTTCACTAAGGTCTGTAAGTGGAATGTTCCATTGGCGAGCAAGCAATCTTGATTGGAATGAAGTTGGAATACCAATGACTTCAATTCCCTCATCCCTTACTCTCATACCTACCTTTTCAATAAAGTAAAGGGTGGTTGAACCTGTACCAAGCCCTAAAACCTGACCGTCTTTTACCAAATCAGCTGCAGCATAACCGCAATCCTTTTTCATTTGACTCATAATTAACACCAAATAATTACTAATACTATAATCTATTTATCTTGAATTTTAACAATGCATTTAACCAATGCGTTTCCTTTAGGACAGTCCTTGAATTTTCCCAAATCCTTTACATACACTCCCTTTTCCTCTTTGGAGATTCCATCTGGGAAACACATATGCCTATAGTCACAGTCCTTATTTGAACATCCTTGACGCTTGAAGTCAAAGCTTGATCCTTCAAAGACTCCTTTTGAATCGGTTAGAATAGTGAATTCCGCATTTTCAACAGCAACAACCTGCACCTTATCATTCTCATGGACAGGGCATTTCTGTTCAACATCCCTAACTTCTGTAATTGTATACCTATGACCTGTCTTTAGGGAGTCTACGCATGATGCCTTGAACCTGCATTCCAAACAGTCCTCTGCGGGCTCATAAAATACAAAGCTCACTCCTTCCTTTGCCAATTCCTTTCCAATCAATGTAATCATATAATCATCCAATTTAAATTCTTTTACTTAATTAACATGCCAATTTAAAAAGATGAATTCTTTTGTGTATTTTTATAGAATTAAATGACTTCAGTCTTCTTAGCCAATTTAATTGCAGCATCTCTTGTAAGACCATTATCTCCTAAAATTGTATATCTTTCTGGCCTTATTGTATGGGCAATTGTCAATGCCTCAATGATCTCATCATCATCAACACCCAATTCAGCTGCAGTTGTTGGAGCACCAATTGTCTTTAATATATTTTGAATGGATCTCCAGTCTCCACCATGCAAATGCATCATCATGATTGTTCCTACACCACATTGCTCACCATGCAATGCTGGCTTTTTGGCAACTCTATCCAAAGCATGGCTGAATAGGTGTTCAGAACCGCTTGCAGGTCTTGATGATCCTGCAATGCTTATTGCCATACCACTGCTGAACAATGATTTCACTACAATTCTTGCACTTTCCTCAAGCCCTTCCTTTATGCTGTCAGAAGACTTTATAATGAGTTTTGCAGTCATTTCAGACAATGCAGCAGCAGACTCGCTGTAAGGTTCATTTCTTAATCTGTATGCCAATTTCCAATCCTTTATTGCAGTGTAATTGGAAACTATATCTGCACAACCTGAAGCAATTAATCTAAAAGGAGAATCGTTAATGATGCCTGTATCAGCAACAACAGCCATAGGAGAATTAGCGCTTTTGGAAACTGAACCGATATCATTCTTTATTGAAGCCATTGGTGATGCTATACCATCGTGGGAAGCTGTTGTTGGAACGGAAATGAAATAGTTATGTGCATTTGTGGAAGCAAGCTTTGCTACATCAATGATCTTTCCACCACCTACACCTAATACTACAGAAGCGTTAGCTATTCTTTCTTGCACCTTTTCAACAGACTCCATTGAAGCATCATTGACCTTTACAACTTCAACTCCAAAGTCAGACTTTTCCAAAGCTTCTACTGTACGCTTACCTGCCACATCAAATGTATGAAAACCGGATACGACAAGAGCTTCATCAAACAAGCGTAAATTCTTGCATATTTCACCTATGTCATCAAGGACATTAGGTCCAATATGCACTTCTCTTGGCATTTGAATTGTTTTAGAATCCATATTATCTCCTTAAAAATTAATTTTCCATTGAATAAATTTTTAGAATCTATAATATTCCCCAATTAATTCTCCATAGAATAATTTTTTAGAATCTATAATATTCTTAAATTTTTAGCATGTTATTTAATATTATTTTAATATTTGTTTACAATAAATTAAATAAGTTTTGTTTTAAATGCATAAACTGAAAAACTATATAATTAATTAAAAACATATTAATAGTATTATTAAATATAATTCTGTCCCATTTAGGGGGATAAATTTTATTAAACTTATTATTTTATGAAAATTAGGTGATAATGTGGAAAATTTTAGTGAATGGTTCCATGACATTTTAGAAAATGCAGATATAACCGATTCAAGATATCCTATTAAGGGAATGGCTGTATGGCGTCCTTATGGATTTCAAATCAGAAGAGCAACCTTAAACATATTCAGAGACTTGATGGACAAAGAGCATGACGAAACCCTATTTCCTTTACTCATTCCTGAAGCAGAACTTGCAAAAGAGGGAATTCATGTAAAGGGATTTGAGGATGAGGTATATTGGGTTACCCACGGTGGCCAAACAGAATTGAACGAAAAGCTTGCAATCAGACCAACCAGTGAAACTGCAATGTATCCTATGTTTGCATTATGGGTAAGATCACACATTGACCTTCCTATCAAGCAATATCAAGTTGTAAACACATTCAGATATGAAACCAAACATACAAGACCTCTTATTAGGGTAAGGGAAATAACTACCTTTGCAGAAGCTCACACAGTTCACTCAAGTGCGGAAGAGGCTGCAGAACAAGTAGAAACCGGAATCGAACTCTACAAGAAATTTTTTGACGGGCTTGGAATCGCTTATCTAATCAGCAAAAGACCTGTTTGGGACAAGTTCCCTGGTGCAGAATACACCATGGCATTCGATACAATCATGCCTGATGGAAAGACCTTGCAGATTGGTACTGTTCACAACTTAGGCCAAACCTTTGCACATACCTTTGAAATCACCTTCGAAAACAAGGAAGGAAACCATGAATACGCTTACCAAACATGTTACGGAATATCCGATAGGGTAATTGCAGCAGCAATTGCAGCTCATGGAGATGAAAAAGGTCTTCAATTGCCTCCAGAGATTTCACCAAAGCAAATCACTATCATTCCAATCATCTTCAAGGATGGTGGAGATGAAGTGATGGCTAAATGTAATGAAATCAAGGATGCATTGGAAGCTAAAGGAATAAGAGTCCAAATGGATACAAGAGACATCAGGCCTGGTAAGAAATTCTTTGATTGGGAACTCAAAGGAACTCCTCTCAGATTTGAATTAGGTCCAAGAGACTTAAACAACAATGTTGCAATCCTTGGAAGAAGAGACACCGGTGAAAAGATTGAAGTAAGCTTAGATGATGACATTACTGAAAAGGTATCAGACTTATTGATTGAAGTTGAAGAAAGCATGAAAGCTAATTCATGGGCTAAACAGGAAGAGAAAATAGTCACATTAGACAGTCTTGACAACGTATCTGACATTGTAGATGAAGGAAAAGTCGTTAAGTTCTACTGGTGTGGAGAAGAGGAATGTGGAAAAGCGATTGAAGAGGAAACCGGAGTGGATATCCTTGGTATAAATGAAGAGGATATTGAAACCGATAAGGTCTGTCCACATTGTGGCAAACCAGCTAAACACCTTGCTTTAATGGCTAAAACATACTAATTAAAAAATATTTAAAATTAATTTAAATCAAGACATTAGAATCATAGAGGAATGGAAATGGATAAGATTTATGCAATAATTCCAGTGAACCAATTTGCAAATGCTAAAACAAGATTATCTCCTTTCTTATCACCTGAAGAGAGAAAAAATCTTTTAAAGGCAATGCTAAAGGACATTGCAATCACATTAAAGCCTATTGTAGATGATATCATAATAATAAGTAAAGATGAAGAGGTTTTAGCATATGCAGAGGAATTGGAACTTACTGCACTTGTTGAAGAGGACCATAAGCCATCAAAGACTTCAAAAAATGGTGATGAAGGACCTTTAAACAAAGCTATAAAACAAGCTATGAAATGGTGCAGAAAGAAAACAAGAAAAGTAATTATTTTACCATCTGACATTCCATTGATTGGAAAAACTAATATCAAGCTTCTAATTGATCAAGCCAAAAATCTTGATTTTATCATTGTTCCTTCAAAAGGTGGAGGAACCAATGCATTGATCATCAAGCCATTATCCATTGACATGAAATTTGGAGGATTCAGTTTCAAAAAGCACATTGAAGAGGCTGAAAAGAAGAAATTGGTCCCATTGGTTCACGACTCATTCTATATGGCACTTGATGTAAACACAACTGAAGACCTTGGAGAAATCATGCTTCATGGAAATGGAACAGAAACCAAGAAGTATTTGGAATCGCTTGGGATTAAAGTGGAATCATGTCATGGCCATGAGAGACTTAAAGTAACTAGAAATGAATAATTTTTAACTATTTAACTTTTTTTAATTTTTAATTT
>NZ_JAFRJO010000077.1 GCF_017432245.1 Methanobrevibacter sp. | reverse complement strand
TAAAGATTTTTAATAAAAAAAATATTTTTAGAAATTTTTAATAATGAATAAAATTTTAGTGATTTTATGAAATTTGATATGGATTATATTGCTCACAATAATGAATTAAGTGAAACAAACCCTTATTTTAAGTTGTTTTTAACAATAATCTTATTGATAGTTACTTTAGCATTGGATAATCTATATTTTGATGTCTTTATTTTCATTTTATTCTCAATTATAATATTGGGAGTAGCAAAAATCAGCTTAAGATCTTATTTGAAATTCTTGACAATACCTATGGCATTTCTTGTAATAACATGTCTGTTCTTGATATTCTTCTTTGGAAATGGAGAAGTAATTTACGAAACAGGAATATTCGGCATTGTAGTTACTGATGACTCATGGCATTATGGTCTTTATACATTCTTTAGAGTTTTAGGATGTTTCCCTTTATTAGGTTTTCTTGCATTGACAACACCAATTGCAAAGATCTTCCATTGTTTGGACACCTTGAAAGTTCCTAAGATTCTTACTGAAATAGGATTATTAATGTACAATACAATATTCATATTCCTAAATGAAATCGACACAATGCAGAAAGCACAGAAAACAAGAATGGGATATCATTCATACATGAATTCAATGAGATGCTTAGCAGATCTTATAAGCAATATATTTTTAAGGTCATTAGATAAAAGTGAAACATTACAACATAGTTTAGATTCAAGAGGTTATAACGGAGAATTGCCGGTTTATGTACCGCCAAAGGAGGAATAAAATGTTAGAAGTACAAAATATTAAATATTCTTATAATAAGGATTATCAAGCACTTAAAGGAGTTAGCTTAAAAGTAGAAAAAGGAGAAATGGTTGCTCTTTTAGGTAAAAATGGTGCTGGAAAGTCTACTTTGTTCCTTCATTTGAATGGTATCTATGAACCTGATGAAGGAAAAGTGTTCATCGATGGCGAAGAATTGAAATATGATAAAAAGTCTTTGCTTAAATTTAGACAAAAAGTTGGAATCGTATTCCAGAACCCAGATGATCAAATTTTTGCACCTACTGTAGAGGAAGATGTAGCATTTGGACCTTTAAACTTAAAGTTACCTATGGAAGAGGTTCAAAAAAGGGTTACTGAAAGCTTAGCTCGTGTAGGAATGAGCGGATTCGAGAAAAAGGCACCTCACCATTTAAGTGGAGGTCAAAAGAAAAGAGTTGCTATTGCAGGAATTCTTGCAATGAAACCGGAAATCATGGTTTTAGACGAACCTACCGCTGGTTTAGACCCTCAAGGTGTAAGAGGTTTAAGTAAATTATTAAAGGAACTTAATGATGAAGGAATTACAATCATAATTTCAACCCACGAAGTTGACTTGGTTCCAAATTACGCAAAAAAGGTTTTCGTTTTGGTTGACGGATTATTGATTGCAGAAGGAACTCCTAAAGAGATTTTTGCACAACCTGAAATTCTTGATCAGGCAAACTTAGAAGTACCTATTGTTACAGAACTTTTCCAAGACCTCGAAAAAGAAGGATTCGACATGAACAACGATTATCCTTTAACAATTGACGAAGCTAAAGAGAAGTTCTTGGAATTATTAAATAAGAACTAATTCTTAAAACTAATTTTTTTTTAAATCATAAAATTAATCATAACTTAACTCCATAAAGTATTACTCCCAGAAGAAATTAATAATACTTTTCACTATTTTTACATAAAATTATTTTTATTAGAACAAATATCCCTCATTTTAAACATCTATTTTTAAAAATGTATTAATAAATTTTTATAATAAAATAAACATACTAAAATTAATTAATTAATTTATTAATTTTAATAATTGATACTGACTTAATAAAACCAACTAATTTAAAAATATTCAAGGGATAATATGGAAGAAATAAAAAAATTTAAAAACATTGTTATTGGAGCAGGCCCTGCTGGAAGACTTGGATCATTCGAACTCGGTAAATTGGGAGAGGAAACACTTCTTATTGAGAAAAAATACATTGCAGGAACCTGTCTTAATGAAGGGTGCATGGTTGTATGTGCACTTACTGACATCAGCCGTTTCATAAGAACTTTCAAAAGGTTCAATGAAATCGGATTCATCGATGGAAACATAAGTCTTGACTATAAGTCTGCTTGTGACAACATCAAAAAGACCCAACTCATGCTACGCAGACTCAACCAAGAGGAAAATGAAAGCGTTAACAATAATGTAATCTATGGGGAAGCCAGTGTAGAAATAAGTGACGATGATAAGATTTTAGTTAAGGTGAAATTAGACAATGACAATGAGCTTCAAAGAGAAAATGTGAAAAATAAAGAAATATCCCTATATGAAGCAGAAAATCTTTTGATAGCCACTGGTGCAAGGCCATTTATTCCAAATATCGATGGAGCAAAATATGCTTTGACAAGCAGTGATGTACTTTCCTTGGAGGAAGTTCCAAGCAAATTAAATATAGTTGGTGGAGGGATAATCGCTACAGAATTATCAAACCTATTCTCAAGTTTTGGAAGTGAAGTGAAAATCATTGCAAGAAGTGAAATTCTAAAGGAACTGGAACCGGAGATCAAATCTTATGTGGTTAAAAAGCTCATTAATGAAGTGGATATCTGTGAAAACACTAATGTTTTGGAAATCACTGAAAACTCAATCATTACAGACAAGGGAGAATTTGAAGGAAAGACATTAATAGCTACTGGAAGAGTTCCTAATTCAGAAATAGTAGCAGACATTGTAGATTTGAATGATGATGGCTCAATTAAGGTGAATGAATTCTTCCAAACCTCAAATCCAAATATCTATGCTGCAGGAGACGTTACAGGAGGAATCACCCTCACTCCCTATGCTAGAAAAGAAGGAATATCAGCAGCAAGAAACATGGCAGGATACTTGAATAAGTTTGATGACATAATCGTTCCACAATCCTTGACATTGGATTTAGATGTGAGCTTCACTCAAAAAGCATCAGAATCTGAAGATGATGATGAGAAAGATAATATTGAAGATATAATCATTCCAGGTCTTGGAGGCCCTCATGCATTCTGGAGAATCCTAAGAGGAGAAACTGGAATTACAAAGGTTTCACTCAATAGCGAAACAGAAGAGATAGTAAGAGCAAGCCAAATATCTCCATCTTCAATTGATGATACTGCTTATCTTGCATTCCTAATGAATATGGGAATAACTAAAGAGGATTTCGATGACTTCCTTGAAGTTCATCCATCTACAGATGCTTATTATAAAATCTTAAAGATCATGTAAATAAAAATAGAAAAAATAGGAAATTAGTATAAAAATATAAATTGATAAGATAATCTATCTTATCAATGCTTCTTTTTTTAAAAATAGTTTAATGAATAAATTAAAAATAAAAATTAATAAAAATTTAATAAAAAATTTTTATAATCTTATTTTACCCAATTAACGAAAACATCACTACGTGGGTTTGGTTCGTTTGGCTCAAGCTTATAACCTAAAGCGACACCATACAAAGGAGTGTATCCTTCAGGGATATGGAGTTTCTTCAAGTTCTCTTCAACACTGAAGTAAATAGCTACAAGACCTAACCAACAGGATCCGATATCCAAACCTTCTGCTGCAAGAAGCATATTTTCAATAGCTGCAGAACAGTCTGCTTGCATATTGGTTGCATCGGATTTAGCTGAAACAAATACAACTGTTGGAGCATTGTGCATTACATTAACACGAGATTCTGCTATTGCTTCAAGGAATTCATCACCGGAATTGGATAATATAGTAAGTACAGAATCATTGATATCTGCAAGAGTTTCCTTGTTTTGAACTACAGTGAAATGCCATGGAGCTTCTCCTCTTGCAGTAGGAGCCATAATAGCTGCTTCCAAAATTTGTTCAATTTCTTCATCTTCAATTTGTTCATCTTTGTAAGCTCTTACGCTTCTACGATTTTTAATAACTTCAAAAATATCACTCATAAAATCACCATAATAAAATATAGAAATTAATTTAAAAATAAAAAATATCTAATTTAATAAGTTTGTTAGAACATAATGATTAGCTTAACTTTCTCAAATCAGTCGGTTTTGTTCTAACATCCTTCTCAATTACTCTTTCAAGATTAGGGGAATATGGATTGTATAGCAATCTTCTAAATCCAAGTGAAATCAATAAATTATCAGTGACTTCCTGTTGACGCTCACCAAGAATGATTTTTCTGAATAAATCACCTAAACCTCCACCGGTTAAGACATCCATAAACAAATCCCCGAAAGTCGGATTGTTTATATGCAATTTATTAATAAGGAATCTAGATAAGTTTCTTCTTCTAATGTATGCAATCAATGCAGTAGTTACAATAAACAATATTAAGGTTCCTGCAAATCCTCCAAGAATGTAAAATCCTATTCCTAAAGCTATTGCAAAGGTATGGTTTCCCACTTCACCTAACATGATTTTTCCTGAAAAATCTAAAGGAGAATAAGCTATACATGTTACTAAAGTGAGCAATGGAACATAATATGCAGGAATCTGTGCTACAGGTGCTGCACCTATAATGAGAGTAGCTAGAATTGTAAAGAAACTCATTATAATAACCACACTGGCTGCAGATCCTGGTTGCATATCTGCAATGTTCATAGGTTGAATCATTAAAGCAACTAAAATAGAAGAAACTCCCATAAGAGGAAAACCTAATCCTATAACGCATAACATACCTATTCCTCTAGCAAGCTGACCAATTTCAATAGGCAAGTTAGCTATTCTTCTTCTACCTATCACATCATCGACAAGAGCACATAATCCCATCACTAAAACAAGATTATTAAATCCTGCAGGTAAAAATAAGCTAATTACAATAAATGGGATTATACCAATTGCACGAGGAGTGCCTCCACGTACTGGCTCATACAGATTTCCCATATATCCTCTTTTACCTAAGAAACGGAATATGATATTCAATGCCCCAGTTCCTAAAAATGTTGCAATAAATACTATAAATAATTCTAAAAACATGTTTAAAATCCTTCAATTTTTTAATGTAATTTTTTTAAAGTAATATTAGTATTTTTATAATTTTTATTATATATAATGTTAAGTTTTAAAATATTAGTTTATTTAAAAGTCAAATAAAATTAATCTAAGAAATAGTTGTTTAGAAAATTAAAAATATCTGAATGAATTAATAATCAATTAATTAATGGAATACCTTAAGGTAGCAGCCATTCCACCTAATCCTTCAAGCTGTTTTCCACCTTCATGCTGGCTGCTTATGACTAGAACCTCACCAGACATGTTCTCCACCATATCCATGGATTCCTCCAAGTCTTCACTTCTGATTAGATTATCCAAAACCAATAGCTTTTCAATAGCCCCTAAATTGATAGCTTCCTTCACTTGCTTTTTACCATAAACAACTAGATTTGAAGATTTTGCTATTTCCTGAAGGATTTCATTAATAGCTGCAATTTCAAAGGCAACTCTATTTTCAGCAGCTAATTTTTCAACTGTTCCTTTTTTAAGAACCTCATTGATTCCCACTCTTCCACCGGAGCCAGTAGCTTCAACTATGGCTTTTTTAGCCAAATCCTTATGCTTCAACTCCAAATACTTTAAGAAATCATTTTTAAAGAATCCTGGACCTGCCAAAACTATGGTTTGAATATTGTCAAACTTGAGGATATAATCTACAATCTTTTGATAGAATTTCTCAATATTCTTAGCCCTGTTCTTATCAACTATCCTTTTTCCGGAAACATTTCCCATAACTGGCCCATAATATTCAATTCCAAATTGTCTCATCAAACCGAAGTCTGCAACATCATCTTCCAAAACAACAATGATTGCAGAAAGTTTCTTGGAAGCTTCAATGGCTTGATTGATTCTCTTCAATGCATAGCTGGACCAATGTTCCTTAAATATCTTAATGGGAGTGTTAAGTTTCGCTTCAATTGTATGGTGAGATCCTAGAGGAATCAAGTCTTCAGGACCTTTAATGATGGAACCGATTATCCTAAGCTTTCCAGTGAAGATGTGAAAACTTACATCCTCTACTGAAACCCCTAAAGTAAAGGTCTTTTTAACTCCCCTATCACTTCTTAACTTATCTCCAGTATTGTCCTGAATCCTTCTTGTTGTCTTAGAGTAAACAGTATCTCCCTCAGCGATTATGTGAGATAGATGCCATAAGTCATCTAAAGTTTCAGGAAGAAGTTCAATAATTCCTTTCTTTCTATCTTGATAAGTTATTTTCATGAATAAACCTCAATTAAAGCATGCAAAAGTTTTCATATAAAAGTTTTAAAATTATAAATTATTCTCATTAAAATTAATCAAAAATTATAAAAAACTCAATAGGTATATAATTATTATAAAACAATATATAATATGATTATTGGTAATATATAAAATTAAGTAATTTAAAAAAATAATATTCAAAATAATGATTATTGAAATCAATTTAAATAATTTTTATCAATTTCTAAAACAAAACTAATAGAGCTAATAAAATGAAAATTGGAATTATTGGAGGAACACGGGGTTTAGGAAGAACCATAGCATGGTATTTGAAAGACTTTGACTTTGATGTTACAATTACCGGTAGAGATGCAATTATCGGAAAGCAAGTCAGTGATGAACTTGGAATAAAATATTGTGATAACAACAAAAAAATTGTTCAAGATAGCGATATCGTGATTATTTCCGTTCCTATTTCCAGTACTGAATCTGTTATAGAGGAATTAGGGCCATTTATGAAGGAAGGCTCATTAATGCTTGATGTAACATCAGTGAAAGAGGGTCCTAGTCGGAAAATGAAGGAATGTATTGGAGAAGGAGTTGAATTCATTCCGACTCACCCAGTCTTTGGTCCAAGAACCACTGATTTGAAAGGGCAAATTATAGTTCTTACACCAATTGAAAAGGGAAACTGGTACCCTAGAATCTACAAGTTCCTTGAAGACAAGGGTATGAGAATAGTGGAAACAAGTCCAGAACACCACGATGATATGATGGGAATTGTACAGGTCTTGACTCACTTTTCATATATCTCTACCGCTTCAGCTATTGAAAAGCTTCAAGTTGACATCAAGGACACTGAAAACTATGAAAGTCCAATCTACAATCTAATGATTGATACAATAGCTAGGATAGTATCTCAAAATCCTTATCTTACATACTCAATCCAACATGAGAACAAGCGTGGAGAAAAAATTAGGCAAGCGCTTTTTGATTCAATAAGCGAATTGAAGGAAGCATTGACAAACGAGGATGAGGAAGAGTTTGTTGAAATCGCCCTTAGAGCAACAAGACATATGGGAGACATTCAAGGGGCTTTAGGTAGGAGTGACAAGGCAATAAACGCCCTTACACAGGAATATAATAAATTAATGCAATCTATGGGACAGGAAGTAGGGCTAAAGCATATTTACTCAGATGCAATCCATGTTGGAAAAATCAAGGAAATCGATGTAGATTTCGTGTACTTGGAAGATGCTAATGGAAAGGTTAAAAAGCTAAAGATATCCAATGCTGAAATGCTGGATGAGGATGAACTGTTCAATTGGAAAGTCAAGAATCAGAAAATTCACACAATAGACCTTAGCGCGATCTTCAGGAGAAAATCAAATCCTCACATCATCAAAGACGCTTTAAAAAGAATTGATGATATTGTTGATGTTGAAATAATCGATATCTACAAAGGGGAACCTATAAAAGAAGATCAAATCAGTTACACCTTTTCAATTCAATCATTAAACAAAGAGTCCATTGAAGAGTGTAAAAAGCTAATAGAAGGATTTGGTGGAATTACAAGATAATAATGATAATTTTATAAATGATAATAAAAATTAATTTTATTTTTCAATACTGCTAAACCAAAATTAACAAAATATGAATAAGCAAAATATAATGAAACTGAGGTTAAACCATGAAAATGATTAAGCAAACATTGGGTTTGAATGTAGACAATTCTAAATATTACATCAAACTGATTATAGAAGCTGTTTTAATCGGTTTATTCTCAGGATTAGTTGTGTCATTATACAGATTCGGATTGGACAATAGCGAAAACTTCCTATTTTCTACATTAAAGTACATCCAAGGTGACTTCCTACTGACAATTGCATGGTTTGCAATACTTGCAATTATGGGATTTATTACCGCCCTTCTAATGAAATGGGATCCGGACAGTTTAGGAAGCGGAATCCCAATAGTTATGGGTGAAGTTAAAGGATACTTTGATGTATGCTGGTGGAAGACATTGATTGCCAAGTTTATTGGAGGAACCCTTACAGCACTTGGAGGTCTTT
>NZ_JAFRJO010000076.1 GCF_017432245.1 Methanobrevibacter sp. | reverse complement strand
ATTAATAAATAAAAATAAATCATTAAAATAATTAAAGATAATTAAAATAATTATATATAATTATAATAATTAAAGATAATTAAAATAATTAAAGATAATTAGAATAATTAAAGATAATTAAAATATGAAATAGTAAATTAATATTCTATAGTATTAAAAGCTTTTTCTAATTGTTCCTCTTGATTAATATCCTCTTTCACTTGCTTTACTAATTCCAAATCGGCTTTTGTTTCAGGATATTTAGGAACTGCCTTACATCCTCCATCATCTCTTTTAGAGATTTCAAAGGTTCCAATCTTTTCAGCAATTCTTGTAATCTCCACCTTATCAAGACCAATAAGTGGACTTAAAACAGGAACATCAAGATCTTCACGTGTTGCAAGTATATTCGGAAGTGTTTGAGAAGCTACCTGTCCAAGACTGCTTCCATCAATAACCGCTTCAGCATGCATTTTCTTGGCAAGTTTTCCTGCAAGCTTATACATTCCTGATTTGCATAATACACAAGTCATCTTATCTGGAGCATCTGATTTGCAAGTAGAGAGATAATCTCCATATTTGACTACCCTTCTCTTAATAGGGGCGCCACTTGCATAAAGATTTAACTGATCTATCAAGTCATTGAAATTCTTAAGTGCCTCAGGGGTTGTATAAGGATCATTATCACAGAATAATGCAATTACTTGACAACCTCTTTTCATCATTAAATAGGTAGCTACAGGAGAATCTATACCGCTTGAAACAAGTGCAACAACCTTTCCTTGAGTACCAAGAGGCAATCCTCCAGGACCTGAAATTTTCTCATGAAAAATATAAGTGTCATTATCCCTTACTTCAAGATAGATAGTAAGTTCAGGATTTGTTAAATCAACAGGAGAGGAGTATTTGCGCACTACAACTGCACCTGCAAAAGCCGCCATTTCCTGAGATGAAAATTCATGATTTCCAACCCTTCTGCAACTAATGGCAAATTTAGTGTTCTCATCTAAAAGTCCTTCCTCGTGAAGTTTTTCTGCATACTTTGATACATCCCTTTCAATATCCTCAAAAGTGGATTTTGTTGTAACAGCTGGAGAATAAGATACAATACCAAATATTCTCTCCAGCTTTTCAATTGCCTCATTAAAATCCTTTGGGGAAATATATATTCTTGCTTGTCTTACTTTAACTTCTGCATCAATTGATGCTCTTATATTATTTGCTAAACGATTTTCAAATCTTTTTCTAACCCCGTCACTTTTTAAAGCCAATTCACCATAACGGGCAATGATTAAATCATGTTTCATAAAATACCTCAATAATTAAAAATTTCATAAAATAAATTGGGATAAAGAATAATTCATTAAATATGATAGGTTAGTCAATAAAATATTTTCACTTATTATATCTTTATCTTTCTATATATTTAATTTATAGTTAATAAATATAACGATTGTTATAAAAATATTCAAAAAAATAAAAATAAAAAATAATTAAAAGAATTAATTAATTTTTATTTAAAAGTTCAATAGCTAAATCTAAAGCTTCTGGCATCTTATCAGCATTTGGACCTGCTCCTTGAGCTAAGTTAGGACGGCCACCACCGCCACCTCCAAGCAATGAAGCTGCTTCCTTGATGATGCCATTAACTTGAACTCCAGAGTCCTTAGTGGCTGCTCCAACGATTTTACCCTCATTGTTACCAATGAAGACAACATCTGCCTTATCATTGTCAGTGAAGTCAGTGGCAATCTTTTGAAGCTCTTTGATATCTCCATCAATGATTTCCTTCAATACTTTCAATCCATTGATTTCGATTGCATTGTCTGCTAAAGTGCTGACTTTCAAATTAGCTATTTCCTTTTGCAATTTAGCTATTTCATTCTTTTGAGCTTTCCATTCGCTGAAGAATCTATCACAGGTCTTAGGCAATTGTTCGTTGGTTACGCTGAATATGCCTGCACTTTCCCTTAGAATCTCCTTATCCGCTTGAATGGAGTCAATAGCTGCAAGTCCTGCTGAGAAATCAATTCTTTCTACACCATCTTGAACTCTTTCAGTCTTATTGATCTTGATTGGGCCCACTTCACCTGTTCTGTCAAGGTGAGTACCTGCACAAGCTTGTACATCAATTCCAGGAATCCTTACAACTCTGATTTGGGAACCCGGAACAACTCCCCCTTGGTATAAGGTGAAACCGTATTCCTTCTCTGCATCATCACGGCTTAACCAATTGATATCCAAATCAATGTTCATCATAACGTATTCATTTGCCAATTTTTCAATTTCATTAAGCTCTTCCTGTGTGATACGTTTGTAATGGGATAAGTCTATACGTGAGCGAGCAAGACCTTTTTGTGCACCTGCTTGCCAAATATGTTGTCCTAAAACTTTTCTGGCAGCAGCAATGACCAAGTGAGTACCAGTGTGATGTCTTGCTAAAGTGATTCTTCTGTTCCAATTGATAGCCATATGGACTTCAGTTCCAATATAATCTTTTAAAGTAGCAAGCAAGCTCTCTTTATCGCTATCCTTAGGAACAGCAATGTGATGCAAGACAATGTTATTCAATTTTTCAGCATAAGTCACTTCATAGATTTTGCCATCAATGGACATTATACCAATATCTGATGGCTGACCTCCTCCTTCAGGGTAGAAGATAGTTCTATCAAGGATAATGTTAACGGTATCTCCTTTTTCAATGATTTCAATGATCTTGCCGTCAGATTCCTTTTGATAAATGTCCTTGTAGAAGTCAAGTTCAGTTTCTGGAACATCAATATCCAAAGTCTCTTTTTTAGCAACCTTGTCCTCTTCGTGCATATCCGCAACAATGGTGAAGAAGTTATCAGGCACAAATACTTCAAAGTCCTTATCTCCGCTTGCCATTTCTTCAACGGTTTCAGGAGGCATTCCTTGAGCATCGTATAAGTCTATCAATGTTTCTAAAGGCATAGAAGTTTTTCCTTCTTTCTTAAGACGTTTGATTGTTCTTTTAACAGTCTTTTTACCTTTTTCAATGGTTTTTGCATATCTTTCTTCCTCAAGATTGATGATATTCATAATGTGTTCTTGAGATTCGTCGATTTCAGGATAGAACTTCCTTAGGAAGTCTAATTGAATTTCCATAATGTCAGATAATGATTCTTCCATCTTCAACTCTTTCATGAAACGGATGGTTCTTCTTAGGACAAGTCTTGCAAGGTAACCTTCCTTTACATTTGATGGGATGATTCCATCAGCTAACATGAATGCCAAGCATCTTGTATGATCTGCAATGATATAAATAGCTTCCATTGGCTCTGCATTCTTCAAGTATTCCTCAAGTGAAATGTCCAAACTGTCTGCAACTTGCTGACGGAGCTCTCTAATATCCCCAATATCCTCAATATCCATCATACCTGCAATTTCTGCATTTCTAGCCAATATGTCCTCATTGACTTCAACATTGGTTATTTCCTTAAGCTTATCCACTACAGGAGCGAAACATGCATCATAAGCGGTAGGAGTTCCTTGGGAAATCCAAGCAATTCTCTCTAAACCGTAACCGGTATCAACCACCTTAATTGGAATCTCTTCCTTGTCCCCGTTTTCAAGGGTTTTGTATTGCATGAAAACAAGTGTAGCAAGCTCTACACCACGGCAACAGACCTCATAACATGGGCCTTCGTTACCTCCACCTTTCCACCAGGATTTGATGAAGGTGATCTCTTCAGTGTTGATTCCAATTGACTTGAAGAACTCATGACAAAGGCGAATTGTTTCATCTTCCCAGTAGATGAAGTTATCAGGCTTATTGATTACTGTATGTGAACCCATGGTAAAGCAAGTCATATGCCTTCCGGTTCTTCCTACATTGTCCACATCGTTAAGACGTATGGATGGCTGTTCAACTTCAAGAGGATTAGCTGGAGGTTCAACTAAACCAGAGGTAATCCATGGTTGGAAACAAAATATTGAAGCTCCCACCAAAAATACATCATCTCTCCATCTTTTAGCTAAAGTTGGATAACGAGGTATAGGAGTGTGGCCTTCATCTTTTAAGAAATTTCTAAAAGTTTCTTGAATTTCATATAAATCATATGGCTTGTCAGTTGCAGGATTTCCGATAAATCCATATTCATCACATGGAGCGTCCCCACAAGTGTCTCTATCCACTTGAGAGTAAAACTCATTGCCACATGTTTTACATATCTGTTTTTTATATCCTAAATCTTCGAATATTTTAAGCATAATAATCAGTTTTAATCGTTTTTTAAAAAATATTTTTTTTGTTATGAGTTATGTATTAGTATAATAAATAGTTGAATATTTATTTCATAATAAAATTATATATGTTTTTAATCTATTAAATAGTTTGTATAAAAATAGAATTCAGTTTAATGTTTTAATAAATTAAAAAAATAAAAAAAAGGGGATTTGTAAAAACAAAATTTAAAATTAGAATATGAATTCCAAAATTGCATCTTCAGTTTGCTCTCTTTGATTTTCAGGTGAAATGCTCGCGATTCCATCACCAGATTGAATTCCATAGGACCCGAATTGAGCATGATTTCCACCATTTATCACATATTCTGTTAAATTATTGCTCATCAAGCTCTTGGATTCATCATATGTTTCCTTATTCAAGGTATTATCATTAGAGCCATAAATTGAAAGAACAGACATGTTTCCCAAATCATCTACAGGATAAGCTGCAAGAAGTATCAAACCATCGATTTCATCTTTATGGGTAACTGCATAGGAAGAAGCCATAACTCCACCTAATGAATGTCCTGAAATGTACCATTCATCATAGGAATAATTGCTGTTGCCTATGATGGAATCAGCACTATTGCCTCCTAAAAATGCTAAATTGCCAGGCATTTCCACTATAAAGCAATCCACTCCATCATTCGCCAAATCCATAAACAAAGGGAGATAAGAAGTGTATTCAATTTTAGCACCTGGATAAAAGATCAATGCATTATCATTTCCAGGACCATCCAAAAATAAACCATTACCCACTTTTTCAACTGATACATTCTCTGTTCCATTTAAGTAGGTATTTACACTGGGGTCTGCATGTGAATAATCATTTACATACCATATGCTAATACATCCGACGAATATGATCAAAGCCAAGATAATATACAATGCCATTTTAATTTTTTTATTCATATAAACCAGCTTTTAAAACAATCTAAATAAAAACATAACAGTGCAAACAATTCCAACTAACATGATTGCCAATTGTATGTAGGCATGCTTTCTAATATTGGAGTCTTTGCTGTTTAACATAAAACCTGGGAAAAATAATCCAATGAATCCTATAAATCCATATGATCCCAAGAAGAAGCTAAGGATAAAACTTCCCCAACCGAATAGGACTGCTATAATATAACCTATTATTATTAGTTTTTTGCTGTCAAAAGATGGAAAATCATCTAGATTATTTAATTCATTGGTTAAGTCATCAATTGTTTCTGTAAAGTTCAAAGGACCTCCACAATCATGACAAAACTTATAATCATCTGGATTTTCACATCCCCAAATTGGACATTTCATATTTTTCCCCTAAAGCCATTAGAATATTTGCTTTCCGCTATTTTCATATAGATATACAGTCTTAGTGTCAAGAATGTCTCCATTGCTATCATATAATGATATATGTGCTTCATCAGGATAGTACTCAAATGCATTTGCACTTGCAACCTTGACATAACCATCACTGCTTACTGTTTTAGTAACAACTTTTCCTTGATTTAGCGCATATCCATCATTGAGATATAATACACTAATTTTTACTTTCTCACCAGCATGTTCTGATCCTACATAAATAGTACAATGTGTCTTATCTGACGCCGAACTTCCTGTTGAGAAACTACCACTATAAATTTGTGGATAACTCTCTTGAGTAGCTTGAGTGCTTGTTTCTATATCAGTGACATTATCTGCAGAAGAATCGGAATTTAATGATGCAGAATCTGAAAGAGAATCCGAATCATTATCATTTGCATTGTTGTTTGAGAACATAACCATAGCTCCTGCTATTAAAAGTGCACAAATAACAATGGTTAAACAGATTATAATTAAGTTCTTATTATCGGATTTTGAATTATTTGAAGCATTGCCAGGATTACTTAAATTTGAATTATCATTTACTCTAACAGATGGGTCAATCCCAGTATTTACATAATTGTCTTTTATTGGACTATTTGCAGCTAATGTGTGACCACAACTCTTGCAAAACTTTGCGGAATCTGCATTTTCCGCTCCACAATTAGGACAAAATACCACAATTACACCTCCCTATTTACTAAGTAATACTTTATTCATATAAGCATATATAGATTTTGAAAAAAAGTTAATGGGTATGTGGAAATTAAAAACAATGAAATTGGATAAAAAAATAGCAAAAAATAATAGTTATATAATATACGAACAATAAAAATTGTTTAAAAAAAAGAAAAAATAAAGGATAGAAAAGAATCTATCCGAATAAAGCACCTAAACCAGCGGTTGCTGCTGCAGCTGCTTGTTCTTCGTCTTCTTCTTCTTCCTCT
>NZ_JAFRJO010000075.1 GCF_017432245.1 Methanobrevibacter sp. | reverse complement strand
TTTGAACTGATGATAGTGACTAACGGCTGATCTTTTTCTATTTTCACTCCTTCATATGGAATATCATATACGTTTGGAATCTTCAGGTTTCCTATATTAATCTGTTTTCTTGCATAGATGATCTTCTTGAATGAATACTGATTAGGATTAGGTATGTCAATGATTTCCCCTTCACATGCCTTGATGTGTGCATCCAAGAGATTTATGCCAAGTGAATTCTCAACCAGTTCATAGGTTCCCTGGAATCTTGGATTGATTTCAATGACTTTCAATTCCCCCTCCTTATCCAAAATATAGTCAACACCATTTGATCCAATAAGGCCAAATTCATTTATCAAATCTTCAGATGTATTTTCCATCTCATCATTAAGCTCATCAAGATTAATTTCTGTTTGATTATCATTAAACATTCTAAAGCTATTTTCATCCAATGGCAAAATGTTTCCAGAATATTCATATGAATCATTTCCCAAGTCATGTGCAGTGATCAATCTTGAATTGATCAAATTTTTTTGCTCATCATGACTTGACAGCACTGATGATGACACATTAGTTCCTTCAATATACTCCTGAAGTATGTAGTTTTCAAGTGAAATATTTTGACAAATTTCATCCACTTGTTTTAATTCATCACAACTTTCATTATTTAGCAGGAAAATTCCTAACCCTCCACTTCCTTGAAGGGGTTTTAAAATAAATTGATTGTTGGGGTATTGTTGTAAAATCTCATTCAATTCCCCTACATCAGATGGTTGAAATGTAAGTGGAACGTTAAATTTGTTTTTTAGCTTATTGTAAAATTTGAATTTATTCTCAACAGATTCAGTGTTCTTATTGCCACGAACAATTTTTCTAAATTTTTTAAATTCTCCAGAAAAATTTTTTGCATTTATTCCAGTGGTGAGTACAATCTTATCAATCTCATCCCCATCATTATTTTGAAAAAGAAAATCCTTTGATAATTCAAGAAGTTTCTCAGGTGAATAATTTTCTTCAAACCTTCCACAGGATATGACACTTTCCTGATCTAAAACATGCTTTTCCATATATGGCATTTTAAAGTCAACTGTTTTAAAATAGCTGATGGAAAATGTTTTGTAATCCAATTTCAATGCAGAATTAACCATTGGTCTTGTGTCAATTCCCATAAGAAGTAAATTTTCCATAATTTTCATCCCTAAATGTTATTTTCCTGTTCTCTTGCTTGATCATAAACTGATTTGATTGTATCCATGTCTACACTAGTGTAAATCTGAGTTGTTGAAAGGCTTGAATGTCCAAGAAGTTGCTGAATAACCCTAATGTCCACACCATTCTTTAAAAGATGTGTAGCAAAGGAGTGTCTTAAGACGTGAGGAGTAACTTTCTTTTTGATTCCTGCTTTATCTGCATATTTCTTTATCATCATCTGAACGTATCTTGGTGTGAGACTGTTTCCATTCTTATTTACAAAAATGAATTCAGAATTCTGCCTATCCCCATCAAGATAATCCAATAGAAGCTCTTTTGTATGCTCATCGAAAAGAACAATTCTGTCCTTATCCCCTTTACCTCTAACTCTAATGGTTCTTTCATCAAAATCAATGTCTCTTTTCAATAGCTTTACAAGTTCTGATATACGAAGCCCTGTAGAGTAAAGCAGTGTGAGGATAACCTTATCTCTTCTTTTTGACTTCTGTTTAAAAGGAGTGTCATTTTCATCAATCGCTACAGCTTCTATCAAATCCTTCACTTCCTTTTCATTAAGGGATTTAGGCAATGACTTTGTTCTCTTTGGATTCTTGATGTCTTCTAAAAAATAGATGTCATTGAATTCAAGGAATTTTTTTGAAACGACTGTAGTCAAGTAAATGTAATTCTGGGTAAGGTACTTGTCCCTTTTCAGGTCACGGATATACTTTCTGAAACTGGCTAAAAATCTTTTTCCATCATATAGGTTTTCCTCATTTTTCATATAATTGATTAGGTTATGGATGATGGAACTGTATGTTTTAACAGTGTTTTCTGAATAGTTTCTAATCTCTAGTTCAATCAAGTAGTCTTCGAGCATGCTTTCAAAATCAAAAACTTCCATCAAATGCTTCTTTTCTCCATTTTCATCAATAACCGGCAGTTTTATTGGAGACTTTTGAATAGGTTCATTTGATAAGTTCAATTGCTCTGTAAAAAGATTCATGTCAATTCCTTCTTTAGATCTTTACCAAACCCATTAAATCTAAATTTAGGATAGTTTTTTAAAAATTTTCATTTTTTAAATTGATTATTAATTTTTCATTAACATTAATTTATTTATTAATTTTACTTCGTTATACCTAATTATCTTTATGGTTTTATTTAAATATTTTTGAATTTTTAAAAAAGATTGTTGTTGAAACTTTTAAAATATAAAAAATCTTGAAAAATAGATAAAACTATTTGAATTATTTAAAAAAAAGAAAAAGAATAGAAATAAAATAATTATTTCTATTATACTTTGGAATTAAATAGTTGAATATTTATTTAGTTTAAAGTAACTAATCTGAGCTTGTCAGGTCTTTTAATTACTCTGCTTGATTTGAAAGCAACTAATGTTTTGATTCCTTTGGAGTATGCAATGTCGACTAATCTTTGGCTGATTACACCATCGAAAATTACGGTGTCTGCATCAGGATTGTCCTCTTTTAAATCTTCGTAAAGGGTTTTAACATTAGTTTCTTTTAATAAGTTTAAAGAATCATCGTAGATTTCACTGTTTCCAGTTCCTTCTAAATCTTTTAACATGTTCTTTAATAATTTTATTCTACTATCTTGAATCCTGTCGTTTTGTCTGTCTCTGCGGCCTCTGGAATTTCTATCTTTTCCTCTGCGATCGTTTCTACCGTTTTTTCTTTCGAATTTGTCTTTACGTTCGCTTCTGCCGTTTTTGTTTCCGTGAAATTTGTCGGATTTGTTTAAGTTTTTTGCTCTTCTATCACTAGTTTTGCTAGTTCTGTTGATTTTGCCTTTTCCCACTTTACCTTGAGTGTCTAAATTGAAATCAAGGTTGTTTATTACTTGTTCAGTGGGAGCTTTGTCTCTTAAAGCAATTAAAACTTCTTCTTTTTCTAAATCTTCAACTTCTTTGCCTCTTGGAGCTCTAGTGATGTAGTCCACATCTCCAACTTGCAAGAGTTCTTTTAAGATTAATTCTCCGCCACGGTCACCGTCAACAAATGCAGTTACAGTTCTTTTTTTAGTTAATTCAGCTACACTGGTAGGGATATTAACTCCTTCAACTGCGACAGTGTTTTTAATTCCGTATTTTAATAAATTTAAAACATCATTTCTTCCTTCCACAACGATAATTGCATCGGAAGTGTGTACATTTGGACCTGCAGGAAGTCTTTCTGCTCCAAATTCAGAGATTTCATGAACTCTCATTGATTCTCTGATTTCTTCAATCATTTTCATGCTTTCAGGAGAGACAGTTTCCATCATGCCCATATAAATTTCTTTTGCACGATTAATAACTTGTTGTCTTTTCACTGCTCTTACGTCTTCAACTCTAAGAACTTCAATAGATGCTTCACAAGGACCTACACGATTAATGGTTTCTAAGGATGCTGCAAGGATAGCGGTTTCAATTCTATCTAAACTAGATGGAATTACGATTTCACCTTTTGCACGTCCACCATTTGAGTGAATGATAACTTGGATTCTACCGATTCTTCCAGTTCTTTGGAGCTCTCTTAAATCTAAATCGTTGCTTAAAAGACCTTCAGTCTGTCCGAAAACCGCACCTACTACATCAGGCTTTTCTACGATTCCGTTTGCATTGATTTGAGCGTGAATAAGATATTTAGTTGTAGTTAATTCTACACCTTTTCCCATAATAAGCCTCCTTTGAGCTTTGTAATAGGATAATTTAAGGCTAGTTTTTCGTAGAATTGTTATCATAACCAATATCTATCATGATAATTTAAAACCTATGAATAATTTTTTTAATTTTTTATCTCCAGTTTTAAACATTTTTATAATTAATAATACCTCATTTAGTTTATTTTAAACGTGTTTTTTGTAATTGGTTTAATTTAAACTTCTTTTTTAAATAATGATTTAAAATTAATTATTCTAATTAAGATTTAGCATAATAACAATTTTTACTACTAGCTTAATTATAATTAATTTTAATTAATAAACTGTTAATTTTTAATTGATTATAATTTTAAATTATACTGTAATTTGTAATAAATTGATTAATTAATTTTATAATTAATTGATAAAAGCAGATACTAATTTTATAGAATTTCTTGAAGTAAATAGACATAGCTATTCAATCATGAAACTCGCTATGATTGATTCATATAAAAAAAGATATTGTTTGATTAAAATTTAAAGATGATCATTTAAAATCGCATTGATTTTGGATTGGTAAAAGTAGTTAAATTTAATAGTTTAAATATTGTTTATATAAGCTAATTCAAATAACTCAATGAATAATTGTTCTTTTTATCTTATAATTGATGAATTTTGTTTATTTAAGTAAAAATTTATTCTGAATTAATTTAATGATAATTAGTTTAATTTAAGTAATAATAATCTATTTTCCTTTCACCTTAAGTCTTTAATTTTAATAATAATGTAATAATTGTAATTAATAATGAATTAATTAAGTTTTTAATTAATTAATAATGTAATTATAATTTCTATTATAATTTAATATCATTTTTATATGATTTTAGTATCCACATAATTATATCTACATCATAATATATAAATTATTTTATATTTTTCTAATGAATTTAAAATTTTTTAAAATTTTTAGAAATGTTTATTAAACATACTTTAGAAATTTAAGTGTATATAATTAATAATCTATTGATAATCAATTAATAATCATTTAATAATTTTATATTTAAAAGAGGTGTTAAATTGGCTAAAATCACTCCTAAGACTTTATTGAAAAAATCATCCAAAGTGATTGACTTGGATGATGTTGATATTAGCAAATATAATTTTTCCATTGATGATTTAGATGATGAAAAAAGCAAAAATCATGATTTATTGAAGAAGATCTTGGATTCAAGTTCCGCTTGTCAACTATCAGATGCTTACTCATCTGTCTCTGGACGCAGTGGTGTTATAGATGGATTGAAACCGATGAATGACAATAAGGTTTATGGTAAGATATTCACTGCAAAGACCAATACTGATGATTGGGGAACTTCATTGATGGCTATGGATAATGCAGAAAAAGGTGAAGTCCTATTCATTTACACTTATGGAAAGCCTGCTTCAGTTTGGGGAGAACTTGCTTCCACTTGTGCAGGTGAGAAAGGAATCGCTGGAACTGTTTTATACGGTTGGGCAAGAGATATGGATGCACTTGTTGATTTGGATTATCCTGTTTTTGCACTTGATTATCTTCCAAATGCAGGTAAGGCATTAGGTCTTGGTGAAATAAACATTGATTTGGAAATTGATGATGACATCATAAAGCCAGGAGACTTTGTATTTGGAGATCAAAATGGTGTAGTAGTGATTCCTAAGGAGCTTTTCCATGAAACCATGGTGGCTACCTTTAACGTGAAAGTAAAGGAAAGCCATATCATTAAGGAATTGAAAAAAGGCAGATTATTGTCTGAGATTATTGGTTTGAATAGGTAATAAAATCAGTACCTATTCTTTTTAATTCTTTTTCTATTTTTAACCTATTTTTTAATTTTAAATGATTATTCTATTTTTATCTGTTCTAATGTTTCTCCAATAGCTTCATTAATGACTAAACTGGCTAAATTGTCATAAGGAGTTTCGCTTTTATTGATTAAAACCAATTTTGAGCCATTGAAGTAATTTATCAATCCTGCAGCAGGATAAACCACAAGTGAAGTTCCTCCGATTATCAATGTGTCTGCATTAGCAATGTAGTTGATGGATGAGCTTAAGACATCATTATTTAAAGGCTCTTCATAAAGCACAACATCCGGCTTGACTATCCCCCCGCATTCACATCTTGGAACTCCCTCATTTCTTAAGATGAAATCAAGGTCATATTCCATTTTGCAAAACTCACAATAGTTTCTATGAATGCTTCCATGAAGCTCTAGAACATTCTTGCTTCCTGCCTTTTGATGCAATCCATCGATATTTTGAGTGATAACAGCTTTTAGCTTGCCTGCTTTTTCAAGTTCAGCAAGCTTTAAATGAGCGGGATTCGGCATTGCATCCTTGAAAATTAGA
The DNA here is from genome assembly GCF_017432245.1 of Methanobrevibacter sp. Lineage (GTDB taxonomy): Archaea > Methanobacteriota > Methanobacteria > Methanobacteriales > Methanobacteriaceae > Methanobrevibacter. The sequence continues at coordinate 28,210 of NZ_JAFRJO010000075.1, read as the reverse complement.
TTTTCCTTGTAATAATTAAAAAACTCTTCAGGATGATTCATATAGTAAGTGTGTGAAACCAGATATTCTGGGCTATGGCCATATTTCTCTAAGCTTTTAAATATTCCCCTTTCAGATCTGAAGTCCGGAATTCCGCTTTCTGTAGAAACACCTGCTCCTCCAAAGAATACAATATTGTCGCTATTATCTATAATTTCCTGCAACTCGCTAATTTCATTCATAATTCTATTATATTTCTGTTAACTATTATTTCTTACTGTTCTTTCCAGCTACTTCCATAATCTTTATATATGACCAGAATTAACTATTATTAATCAATTGTTTGTTGATTAAAGAATGAATATGACTATATTAAAAAGTTTTTATTAGGATTTTTTAGTAATCCTTTTTAAGAAGAAATTTTTTTATATATAAAGGCATCGAAACATTTATATATTATAATGTCATTATATTAAGATGTACTAATGTTTATTTTTAAGGTGATTTGATGAAATTTTTAGGAAACATCTCACACCTTGCCAATTCTGGAAAGCTTATAGTCAAAACAACCAAGACTCCTCCCGCTGGAGCTTATGTTTTCACTAATGATAAGCAGAAAATAGGTAAGGTATATTCTATTTTTGGCCCAGTTAAGAATCCATATGTTTCTGTAAATATTTTTAGGTCAGTTAATAGAAGGGATCTTGAAAGTAGACATGGTGAAAAACTATTTGTTTCTACTAAGCGTGAAATGGAAAAGACAAGTAAGAAAAACAAGAATTCAAAATCTAATTCCAAAAGATCTAAAAGTAGAAAATCCAATTCCAAAAAGAGAAGAAACAAATAATCCATTTAAAAATTGATTCTCTATTCATTTTTTAGAGAATTTTCAAAATAATATAATAGGAGAGATTAACACGAAAGAAGGATTATCTGAAGAAGTTCTTCAAAATTCCAAAAGAACTTCAAGAAGAAGACAAAAAGATGACTCTGAGCCAGAAAAACAAACCGTATGTCCTCAATGTGGATCAACTGATTTGATTGGAGACTATGAAAGGGCAGAAGTGGTTTGTGCTAACTGTGGATTAGTTATTGATGAAAACCTTGTAGATATGGGTCCTGAATGGAGAGCATTCGACCATGAACAAAGAGACAAACGTACAAGAGTAGGTGCTCCTATTACTTACACTATTCACGATAAAGGTTTAAGTACAATGATTGATTGGAGGAATAAAGATATCTATGGTAGAGATATTCCTGCAAGAAACAGAGCTCAATGGTACCGTTTAAGAAAATGGCAAAGAAAAATCAGGATTTCCGGTGCTACTGAACGTAACTTGGCTTTTGCTTTAAGTGAATTAGACAGAGACTCTTCAAGATTAGGTCTTCCAAGAAGTGTAAGGGAAGCTGCTTCAGTTGTTTACAGAAGTGCAGTGGAAAACAAGCTTATCCGTGGAAGAAGTATTGAAGGTGTTGTAGCTGCTTCTTTATATGCAGCTTGTAGAAGATGTAAAGTACCTCGTACTTTAGATGAAATCGCTGAAGTTTCTAGAGTAAGTAAAAAAGAAGTTGGAAGAACTTACAGATTCTTGACAAGAGAATTGAACATTAAGTTACCTCCTACATCTCCAGTAGACTATGTTCCAAGATTCGCAAGTGAACTCGGTTTGTCTGGTGAAGTGCAATCCAGATCCATTGAAATCATTGAAAAGGCAATGGAAAAAGGATTAACTTCTGGTAGAGGTCCAACTGGTGTAGCTGCTGCTGCATTATACATTGCATCTGTTTTATTAGGTGAAAGAAAAACCCAAAGGGATGTTGCAGAAGTTGCAGGTGTAACTGAAGTAACTATCCGTAACAGATACAAGGAACTTACTGAACAATTAGAAATGGGTGTAACTTTATAACACTCAATTCTTTTCTTTTTTTATCTCATTTATTTTAGTTCGTATTCAATAAAACTATAATTTTTTTCAAAATTCTTTTTTTCTAAAAATATAAAAAATAGTTTCATGCAATGTCATGAAATTACATGAAGCAAAAAAATAGTTTTTAAGAAAAGGTTATAAAATGCTTATTTTTTAATTTAAACATTAATCAAGCCTTGCATATTTTTCAATGCTTAAGTCAAGATCCTTTAGGATTTCAGTATTGTCCCATGGCTCGACCTTGTTTAAGTTTTCCTGATACTTGTCAAGATTATCCAAAAAGCTTTCGATCTTTTTGACATCTAATTTATCATGGTATTCTCCAAATCCTAACTTTTCAACATAGAATCCATTCAATATCTGTTCAAAGTTCTTATGTGCAGGAGTGCTGTAGATAGGCTTCTTAAGGTAGATGGCCTCTGAGATCATAGTGAATCCACCGTTCACTATAATTGCCTTAGCTGTTCTCATATCTTCAAAGATCTGCTCTTCATTGAAAGACCTGTATGTCAAGTTCTCATCAACTTCATCCTTGTTGAAACCATAAACGATGAATTTGTAATCAAGTTTCTTAAGCTCTTCCATAAGGTTTATGCTTGATTCTGCTGTTTGATAAACCAAAACATGCTCTCCTTCAACAGGTTCCAATTTCATTATCTCCTCCCTCAATACTGGAGGGTAAAGGGCAGTCATCTTAGGATGCTTTAATGGAGGATAGAAGAATGATGTTATTATATGTCTTTTTGGCCTGAGGATATATGATTTTGTAACTGCCTTTGCAGTCAACATATCCGCTCTGTGATGTGGAGGATAATCATATTCGCACTGTGTCAGCATATGAATATTGTCAAGGCTGATTAAAGGAATGTTCATAAGCTTACTGAGCATACTTGCATAGTTTTCAAAGTCTGATATGATTATATTAGGCTTAACTCTTTTGCATTCCTTATATAATACATTGTATCCTTCCTTCAAGTTTGTAGGATTTGCCTTCAATGCCTTGAAGAATGTTTTCTTGGTTCTGACCACATTGTTTTCATAGACAGTGTTGAATCCTCCAATCTCAAATACATTATCAAACTTATTGGCGAGGAATTCATATGCCCTTTCGCTTGAAAAGATATAAACATCATATTTTTTGGTTAAATGCTCTAGAATGACACTGCTTCTGATTGCATGTCCCATTCCCTCTCCACAAACGGAATAGAAAATTCTTTTTTTGCCTTCAGATCCTGCTGCCTCTTTTATTATAAGGCCGGTTTCCTCTTCAGTAACTTCAATAAGTTCATTTTCTTCTATTTCTCTGTCCTTGAATTTATTGATTCTATCTTTTATCTTTCTGTTTCTGGATTTTTCAGCAATCCTTTCCATATCAACACTATCAAGTGCAGCTATTGGGTCATGACCAAACTCGTAACCTAAGTCCTCTGCTGAAGTCCTTTTTCCTCTAAAGTCATTTACAGTGCTTTTTCCATATTGCTTAAGCAATGTGTAAAGCCCTTCCTCTTCAAGTCTTCTGGTTGAAACACCGATTCTAGCATTTCTAAGCACTTTAAATTCACTTATTTCAGCAACACGTTCGATATAGTCAGTGTCTTCACCAAAGCTTAGGTTCTCATCAAATCCATCTACTTCATCATGCAATTCCTTTTTTGAGATGATTCCATAGCATCCTGCTCCATGAGGCTTGATGTTTTCAACAGCAATCATAAACCAGTTTGCAAGGTCATGTAGGTACTTGTCCCTTTTCTTTTCAGAAAGTGGGGTCATTTGGGTAATTGCAATTCCCAAATCCTCGGACTCAAACTCTTCAATCACATTGCTTAGGTAATTTTCGGTCAATTCCAAGTCGGAGTCTAAAAATAGTAATATTTCTCCTTGAGCGACTTCTGCACCTCTGTTTCTTCCAGGTCCAGGAAGTCCGCCTTCTACAACAATGCAACCATACTCCTTAGCAATCTCTCTAGTATTATCATCGGATTGTGCATCAGCAACAATAACTTCATAATCAGTGAAATCCTGGGATTTTATGCTTTCAAGCAATTTAGGAAGATATTCCTCTTCGTTGTATGTAGGTATGATAATACTAATTTTCATTACAATCATCTCTGAATAATTAGATATAGTTGAATTGTTTTGTTTTTGTTTTATATATTTATTTAATAAAATTATTGTTTATAAATAATAATGATTTTTTTAATAATCTTTTTATAAGTATGAATATATGTTCCAGCTAAGTGAATACCAATCACATTTTCCCTCTAAATCAATGGCTAAGTTATTTAACAATTCCATCTCATTATATTGATTTGAAAGATAAAATGTTGTTTTATTTTCATCCTCTCTTAAATTTAATACATCGTATTGATTTAAACTATCAAGATCATGGGGATGGTCTATATTCAATTCATAGGAATCAGGACAAGCGCCATAAAATGCAATTGAAAACCTTAAGGCAATGATTAGAATCAAAGCTATATGTGGAATCAAAATCTTCAAATACTTTTTAACTGATTTACTGTTATCTCTTATTTTGCCTGTTAAAATAGATTTAATTGTCACCAATTCTTCATTTAATTGGCTTTTAATTGTATCTCTTTTATCTTTTTCAGTTATATAATCTGAAAATCCTTCAAGTATTTCATTATTGTACATCAATATGAGTATTCCATAGATTCCTCCAACTGTTGGAGTAGCAAATAATCCTCCATCTATAAGTCCAATTATTCCAATTGTGCTTGCAAATGCTAAGAAGATTCTTGGCACTGCCTTTCGTCTTTGCATTGAAAGGACCATAAGAAGATAATTGATTGGAATCAATATGAATAGGAGACCAATCAAATCTGGAGTGTAAGCGCTTAATGAGCTTCCTGTATGAATTCCAGCTGGAATGTATGTTAGAAGCATTCCAAGAATCATTCCAAATATTCCTTTGTATAAATGGGAATGGAGAATGCTTGTGCTTGTTTCACTTGGATTCATGATAACAAGGATTGTGTTCCAATCTATTCCAAGAGAATTCCTTAAGTAAAATTCCATAACTAGCCCTGCTATTGCAGTAAAAAGCAATAAGATTAAGGATATCTTTAAGTAGAACTCCTTATCTTTTAAGATTTCTGGAATATGGAGATTCTTAAAATAGTTGTATATTTTTTCATTGTCTCCAAGTATGGATAATATTATTGTAATTCCTAAAAGAACAAAAAAGAGTATGTCTTTCCCTTTTGAGGATCCCATTAGGAGAGGTTGGGTAAATGGTCTTATGAATTGGTCTATTCCACTTAAGAAGAATAGTAAAGTTCCAAAAATGATTAGAATTATTCCAAACGGAATGTATTTGTTTGTTTTCATAAGAATTTCTCCAGAGTTGAATCCATTTTATTTTTCAATTTCTCATTTTGATATTTAGTATCATATTTATTTTAATAATAATTAATTATTTATATTTTATTTTAAATATAAGTTTTTAGAGACTATTAATATAAAATGTTTTTTTTTAAAATTTTGATGTGTGATCATGTTTCCAATTAGTTTTTATATAGGTTTGATTTTAATAGGAATCTTTGCAGGATTCGCTTCAGGATTGCTTGGAGTAGGTGGGGGATTCCTGATGGTTCCTCTGCAATTCTTCTTGTTCAGTTCTGTAGGAGTTGATCCTTCCCTTGCTATGATGGTATCATTAGGGACCAGTTTGGCAATTATTATTCCAACCGCTTCATCTGGAGCTTATCAACATCAAAAAAAGAACAAGTCCATTGTAAAGCCAGCTATCAGATTAGCTATTTTTGGAATTATTGGAGGATTTTGCGGAGGATTACTTGCAAATGTTGTTCCTTCAAGAATCTTGCAGATCATCTTTGCATGTCTGCTCTTTATTGTAGCGTTGGATATGCTCTTTGGATCCAGAACTGATGGTGAAAAGGCACTCATTGACTTTAATTTATTCAATGCAGCAATAGTAGGTTTTTCAATAGGAATTGTCTCAGGTATGCTTGGTGTAGGTGGTGGAGTGTTCCTTATTCCAGCACTTTGCATATTGTTTGGATTCAGCTTGATTCAAGCTATTGGAACCTCTTCAGTTTTCATTGCATTGACCGCTATTGGAGGGCTAATTTCCTATATTTACACTGGTTGGTCAGTTAACCCAATGCCTTATTCATTAGGTTATGTGAGTTTGGTTAATTTTGTTCTTATTGTACTATTTTCAGTTCCTATGGCAACATTAGGTGCAAAATTAGTTTATAAGATGCCTAAGGAAAGATTAAAACAGATATTTTCCATAATATTGATTTATATGGCAATAAAAATGATTGGATTTGACCCAATAGCTATTCTATTGGGCTTATAAAAATAGAATATCTTTAAAAATAGTTCAAAAAAAAGATATGGAGAAATTATTTTTTGTAATTATAAGGAACTTACATCCTCTTTTTCTTCAAATATGACTCCAGTTCCTCTCATAACAACATGAGATAGGTTTTCTCCCTTGCTTGGGCCTAATGTTTCAATTGCCATATTCAAGTTCAATAGGCCATTGCATCCATCTGCCCTTAATTGCTTAATCAATTTCAACAATGCCTTATCTTCAGCAATTTTTGCACAGATGAGCAATTCATTTTCTAATGAGTCTTCAATTCCAGACTTTATTTCTTTTCTTCGTTTAACTGAAAAGATATGGCTGGATTCGTAGATTCCTTTATATTCAATTATGTTCAATTCTTTAGGGGAATCTTCCATAGTCAATATCAAGACTCCTAATTTATTCATATCGAGTTCCCCATCATAGAAACTGCTTTTCTTGGTGTTTCGCTTTTCGATATATATCCCTTTTGTTTTCGGTTCTCTTTTGAAGATTTTTTCATAGGCATTCCATATGAACCTTGTAATTTTATTGAAGACTCCTGTAACGTGGGAGATAATACCTAAAACTGTTGCAATCAGGAAATAATTCACAGCAATTGGGAATGCAGCTTGAAGTATTATGACTATGCTTCCTGCTGTAATGACATTAAATCCTAAAGTTGGGTTTGATATGATGAATCCATAGACAACTGTAATCAAGAATAGAATAAATGCACTTATTGCACCAGTACTTTCTTCAAGATACCTTTTTGCAGCTAAACTTTCAGCATATCCTGCAAAAAGTGGAGATAAGACCAATCCGAAGTTCCATCCATAAATGTCAAAGTGAGTGTATAGGCAAATTACATAGGTTACTATACCTACTATTATTCCTATATCAATGCATCCTATCTCTTTTAGGAGTACCTTTCTATCATCTTCATCCTTAAGACGTTTGGTGATGGTCAAGTCATTTATTTTTTGTTTGATTTTATTCAGCATTTATTCACTCATCAAAGTTGATTTAAAAAATAGTAAATGTTTATTTGTAACTTACAGCTGTTCCGTATACAGTTACTAAAATGGTGTTTCCCATGGTGCCTCCAAGGTTGTTATATGATATCTTAAGACCTATGATTCCATTGGCACCAAGTTCTTTAGCTTTGTCTTCCATAGTTTGGAATGCTTCATTTCTTGCTGATTCAAGTTCTTCAGCATAAGTGCTGGTTCTTCCTTCCACAACGTCTCTAACTCCAGAGAATAAGTCTTTATATATATTGGATCCAATTAATGACTCTCCATTAACCAATCCATGATATTTTACAATTGTTTTGTTTTCTAAAGTACTTGTAGAGGATAATAACATTTTATCACTTAAAAATTGTTTGTTTAAAAAAAATAATTATAATTTTGATTTAGTTATGTTTTTTAAGAAAATCTGTTTCAATAAAAATATTGTTAGCTATTAAATTTAATTAATAGCTATTAATTTGTTTTTAAATATGTTAATTTGTTTATTATTGATTTATTTAAAGAACATGAAATATGCCCAAACGAGAATGAATACTACAATTACACCAAATAGCATCATTCTGCTTTTTTTAATGTTCTTTTGTTGTTGTTCTAATACTTTTTGACAATCTGCAGAGCAGACTCTTTCTTTCATTGGTATTGGGCTGCCGCATACTGGGCAATGTTTGTGTGGTTCTACCATATTTTTCACCTTTTTTAGTTTTTGATTATTTTAGTTTAATTTATTTAATTAATTTAATTTATTTGATTTTTTTTAATTTATTTAAATCTTAATAAATTACATTCTATTATTTTAATATTAATTTAATATTATTTAAAAATTGTCTAAATTTAGATTAAACTCAGATATTAAAGAATTTTCTTGTTGTTTCACTTACCTTTTTGCCAAGCTCTTCACTATTCATTCCTTTGTATTCAGCTATTGTGTTTAGAATATGTGGCAAGTATTCCGGTTTATTCTTGTTTGATTTTGGCTTTTTAGGGAAGTTTCTTGGAATCAGGAAAGGAGCATCAGTTTCTATCATCATCTTTTCAGGAGGAATGACTGTAACCGCTTCTTGCAATGACTGGCCTCTTCTTTCATCACAGATCCAACCTGTCACTCCTATGGAGCAACCTAATTCAAGGTATTTCTCAGCTTCCTCTTTAGTTCCTGTAAAGCAATGGACACAAGCCTTTTTGCACATTTTTGGGTACTTTTCAAGTATTTTTACTAAATCTTCATGTGCTTCACGTTCATGCAAGAATAGTGGCATATCCAGTTCATCTGCTAACTTTACCTGTTCCTCGAACCATTTTCTTTGAACATCCTGAGGGGAATAGTTTCTGTTATAGTCAAGTCCGCATTCGCCAATAGCAACTACACAGTCCTCTTTTGCAAATTCCCTTAGAGTTTCTATTGTATTCTCATCACAGGTCTTTGCATCGTGAGGATGGACTCCAGCAGTTGAGAATAAAACTCCTTTAAACTGGTCTTGCCTTGCGAATTCGAGAGCGGTTTCGCTTGAATGAATATTGGTTCCAGTAATGATAAATTGGCTTACTCCAACATCATTTGCATTTCTTATGATTTCGTCTCTGTTTTTATCAAAGGACTTATGCATTAAGTTTAATCCTATATCAATCAATCCAGTCATTTAAATCACTAAAACAAACTTTTAGAAAAAGTTTGATCAAAATAATTTTCATTTTTGATTTGTAAAAAATTATTAAAAAAAGTTTGAACAAAATTTTTCTATTTTATAAATTAAAAAAAGTAAAAATGTGTTATTTATTCAGAAATAACACGGGTTCCTATTTTTTCACCTTTAATAGCCCTAATTAGGTTTTGAGGTTCATTACCATTAGCTATTACAGTTTCTAAATTGGAACGCTTAATCATTTGAATTGCAGTTGTGTCTATGAATTCATATGTTCCTGCCTTTACATCGTTTCCGCTGATGATTCCCATCATGTCAGAAGCAGTGATTTCCTCAATGAGTTCTGCATCATCATATTTTTTAGGGTCTTTAGTGTAAAGACCGTCAACTGCTGTCAAGTTAACTAAAAGGTCTGCTTGAACATACTCTGCCAAGATTGCAGATACTGCATCGGTACTGTGTGCAGGTTCAGTTCCGCCCATAACGATAATTTTTCCGCTTGCAGAAAATTCCAAAGCTTCCTGGAAGTTATGAGGAACTCTTTGATAAGCTGCATCTCCAAGTGCAAGCAATAAGAGCTTTGCATTCACTCTTGTAACTTCTATTCCAATATCATCACATTTTGCCTCTCCAGCACCGAGGTCTCTTACAACTCCAATGTATTCTCTTGCAGGTTTTCCACCACCTACAACAACAAATATCTCATGCTCTTCGCTTTGTTCCTTCAAGAGCTTTGCATATTCCTTAAATCTTTCAGCGTTGTAATCCTGTAATAATATTGATCCACCAATAGCAGCTACGATTCTCATAAGTTCACCTTTTAATTAAATGTTTTAATAGTTTTTAGTTAGATTAAGTTTTTTTTAAATAAATTTAAATTTAGTAGAAATTTAGTTAAATTACTTAATTTATTACTTTAATTTATCTATTTAATTATATTTAAATTTACTATCGGATTGCTCTAAACCAACTGAAATTCTCTCCACCAAAATAACTTACTAAAATTGATGTGATTATTGCAAGAATCAATGTTATGAGTGCAGATTGGGGAGCAAAGAATATGAAGAACACAATTGCTAAAACGCATAATAAATAGAATATTGCTTTTGTATTGCTATTTCCATTATCATTCAATATTGTGAGAATTCCTAAAATCACTGGTGCAAGGATAAGTCCGAGAATTATCCATAGGCATTCACCTAATGGAACTAAATTGTAAACTGGTAAATTAAGCAAATCCATGTAAAGGTAAGCTTCCAATACAGTCATGACAAGTCCAAACACTCCCCCTGCTATTGCTTGAGCCATTGTATGCTTTTTAAGTGTGAATCTGCTCCAAATGAGTACTGGATAAAGCAATCCAACCAAAGCGCCAATTGGTCCAAGAAGCATGATCAATGCAGCTACTGGTCCAGTAAGTCCAGTTGTATGGATGCTGATTTTCCATTTGGATGTTATGAGCAATACAATTAAAGTGTTCACTGCATAACAAAGGATTAAGACAATCAGGAAATTAGAAACTCCAAGAGCCCATGCAATTATAAAGCCTATTAGGTAAGACAGGACTCCTACAATAAGGGGAACGAAACGGTCTTCCCTATTTGAAATGTCCTTGTCTGTATTCAATTTCTTTGCCCAATATAGGGTGATTGCCATTGGCAAGACGGATGCAAAGATAAGTGAAATCAGTTCTATAATAAGGAATTGGGTCCAATCAAATCTGAATCCACTTGTAAATGGAGTTCCATCACATGCAAGAATTATACAAATAATTGTAAATAATGGAATTGTAATTATAGGAGGATTTGTAAAAATAGAGATTGTATCAGCTATTTTAAGCTTCTTTTCGTCAGTTTCATCATATGTGTTTTCCGTATTGATGTTTTTTAGGCCAAACAATTACTTTCCTCCGTTAACTTATAAAATAGTCTTATTAAATAGTCTAATTAAATAATCTTATATCCTTTCAATTATTAATATTTTCTTAAAAAATTCTACTTTTCATCATTACTTATATAAGTAACTTATACCAATATATAATATATTATATCAATTTAAGGTTATTATTATGGTTTGACAGAAATTTCTATTTTAGTGAATGATTTTCTATTAAAATTACAGTTTCAGTAATTTTTCGCATTGAAAATTTTATTTTAAAGTTTTAAAATAATCTTAAATTATATTGTTTTATTTTAATTTTTATCTAATTACTTATCAAAAAATTATTTATCAATTTTATCAGGTGTTATAAATGAGTGAGGTATCCTCAAAAGAATTATATGAGTTTAAGAAGTCATTAAAGGAATTGGCTGAAAAGAAAGGAAAGGGAACAGAGCTTGTTTCCATGTACGTTCCTCCAACAAAGCAATTAAGTGATATCATCAAGCAGATGAGGGATGAATTAGGGCAAAGTGCTAACATTAAGAGTAAAACCACTCGTAAGAATGTTCAATCAGCTATTGAGGTAATCATGCAAAGAATCCGTATGATTACAAACGATAACAAGGAATTGCCAAACGGTTTCGTTTTATTTGTTGGTATGATCCCTAAAGGCGGTCCTGGAACTGAAAAGATGGAAACTGTAGTTATTGAACCTCCTGAAGAAATTCAAACTTACAGATACATTTGTGACAGCACTTTTTACCTTGAGCCTTTGGAGGATATGATTGCTTCCAAAGAAGTTTATGGTATTGCTGTAATCGATAGGAATGAAGCAACCATCGCTACATTGAAAGGTAAAAGAATCAATGTTGTGGCTAACTTAACCAGTGGTGTCCCTGGAAAGCATAAGGCAGGGGGACAATCACAAAGAAGGTTCGATAGGGTTATTGACCAATTGGCTCACGAGTTCTTGAAAAGGATAGGCACTCATATGGATGATGAATTCCTTCCAATCAAGGATGACTTGAAGGGAATTGTTCTTGGTGGTCCTGGAGGTACCAAAGAGGATTACTATAATGGAGATTACATGCATTATGAGCTTAAGGATAAGGTAATCACTACTGTAGACACTTCCTATACCGGTGAATTCGGTATTAGGGAAACCATTGATAAGGCATCAGGTGCATTGGAAGAGTTAGGAGTTATCCAAGAGAAGAAATTAGTCCAAAGATTCCTTGCTGAGTTAAGGGATGACCATGGTTTATACTCCTATGGTGAAAAGGAAGTCAGAACCAATTTGGAAATGGGTGCAGTGGATGTTCTTTTGCTTAGTGAAGACTTAAAATCCAAAAGGTTAACTCTTGATTGTCAAGCATGTGGGTTCCATGCTGAAGTCACTCAAAAAGAGGGCCAAAAAGTTGAAGATCTAACTTGTCCTCAATGCAATGAGAAAATGAAAATCACTCAAGAGGAAGATTTAATTGAAGATTTGGCTAATATCGCTGAGGAATTAGGTTCTTCTGTAGAAATCATTTCCACTGAAACTGAAGAGGGAAGCCAATTGTATAGGGCATTTGGTGGAATCGGCGCTATCTTAAGATATAATGTAAGATAAAGTGGGGGCTTTTATGAAAAATGAAAATTTCGGTTTTGTCTTAAGCACTAAGGAAAGTGAAGATAAAAAAACTGCACGGATTATTGGAACAAACCACTTTACATTAATGGATTTGGACTTGAATGATGACGTTGATGTTAAGGTCGAAGACAAGATTCCTCTTGGAAAGGATAGTGAGTTTGTAAAACAGGAAAGGGCTCATTTAAGTTATGATGATTTAAGCAAAGACCAGCAGTTTAAAACAGAAAAAGCTATTGACTGCATAGTTGTTGAAAATGAGCCAAAGTATGTCAAATTCTTCAATGAGCAAAGCAAGGAAGCTAGCAAATTGCACTTTTTAGATGGAATCAGCAGAAAGTTAGGTTCAAAGATCTTAACTGAAAAAGAGCTTAACGGAGACTTTGAAAGCTTTGAAGATATTGACAATAGAATTAGCTTTATTGAAAGCTCTAAAGATCTCATTGTAAAAAGAGTCCTTTATGAATTGATTGAACTTCCTAAAGAGAAAAAGGGAAGGCCTTCCTATTTATTCACTGTTGTAAAAAGATCCAATAAAAAGGAAGTCAAGGAATATGATGAATTCGTAACTGATGACAGTCGTTTCATTGAAATGATTAAGGAAAAAGGACTTCTTGAAAAAGAGGGAAAACGTATTAGATAATTGTTCTATTCTTTTTACTTCTTTTATTCATATTTTTATTCATATTTTTATTCTAATTTTTTATTCTAATTTTTAATTATTTTCATTTGATCTTTTTTATTCTTTTATTTTTTCTATTTTTTCTATTTTTTCAGTTATTTTTTAATTATTCTCTCAGAACACTTTTTTGATTTATTTCATGATTTGAATCCGTTTTCAAGTAGGGGGTGTTGGGATTAACAAATATATTGAGTTTAGGGTTTTTCTTATTGAATATGTAATTATAGAGTTTGATTTATTGAGTGAATAAATGCTTAATAAGTTTTTAGTTTATCATTCTTTAAAGGTATTTTATAAATGTTAATCCCATACCTTATTTTGTCTTTATTCTAATTTAAATCTTTCTATTTGGTTTCTAAACGATTATAATTTCTTATTTTAATGTATAAATTGATTTTAAATTGTTATTGTTGTTTTAAATATAATATTGCTCTTATTTTGTTATTTTTTATTGTGATTAATATATTGACATCATTTTGTAATCTGTGATTAGATAAGATTTATATTCTAAAAAATTATAAAGAGAAATATATAATCAATTCAATAATTAAAGAGTGCTTTTTATGTCTAATTTAAATACATGTTCAAATGAAAAACTTTCATTCAAATACAGTGATGAATGGGAATTGGAGGAAATCCCATTAGAGAATAATCCTGATTGCATAGCTACTTTAAGTTATGTGGATGGAAGCCTATTAAATGTAATTGCATTTCAATCTGAAATGCCTTCTTTGGAGGAGTTTAAGGAAATAATTGAGGAAAGTCTATTGAATGACAATGCCCAAATAGTATCCTCTGAAATAGCAAATGTTGGAAAAAGGTCAGCTATTCAAATCCATTCGAAGATTTCAATTCCAGAAATTGATTTTGAAATGTTTTCAGTTGTATTTTTAGACGATGGATTCGTTTATATATTTGAACTTAGAACCATCAGCGATTTAGTTTCCAAATTCATGGAGATAGTCAGAACTTTTGAGATTCTTGAATAATCTCTCCTTTAATGATAAAACATTTTTTCTTATTTTACTTTTTATCCTTTTATTTTTTCTTATTTTATTGTTATCTTTTCTTTTTTTATTTTTTTTAGTTTTTATCCTTTCATTTTTTTCTTATTATCTTTTATTATCTTCTATTCATTTTCAATTTCTTTAGATTTTTTTATAAAGATTTATAAACCTATTTATTAAGAGTATAATTATTAAATAGTTTAAAATTAGATTGTGGTGTGATTATGAGAAGAACAAATAAACTTGTTTTGCTTATAGCAGTAGTGATTGCATTGCTTGCAATATTGGCGGCGGCAAGTGAAATGGGATTATTGAATGATACTAATAATTATAATGTTAATCTCACAGAATTGAATGAGGAATTAACCATTGACATGTCCAATTGGAAATATGATGAGAAAAACAATATCTATTATCAACTTGGACTGGCATACTGTACAAATCCCGAAACAACTAAATATGAGTCTTTAGGAATTTATGTGCCTGGAGATTACTTTAAAAGTGAGGAAAATCCTAATGGAACCTATACATGTACAGTGATAGACGGTCATGTTGGAAATTATTCTGCATCCACTGCCCCTATTGTCATGCCTATTAACACAGCAGGATATTCTGCTCAAAAAGCCCCTACCAGATATAATGCTAATGAAGTTAAGGATTTCCTTGATGAGGGTTTCATTTATGTCAATGCAGGTTGCAGAGGTAGGGAAAATGGATACAATTACTCTGGAGGCGCTCCTTGGGGAGTAGCTGATTTAAAAGCTGCTGTGCTTTACTTGAAATTCAATGACGATACCTTACCTGGTGACAGTCAAAGGATCTTCTCCTTTGGTCACAGTGGAGGTGGAGCTCAAAGTGCTGTTTTAGGTGCAAGTGGAGACAGTGAATTGTACACACCATATCTAGAATCCATTGGGGCTGCTCTTATAGATAGGAATGGAAACAAGTTATCTGATAGCATTTGTGGAGCAATGTGCTGGTGTCCTATCATATCTTTAGACACTGCTGATGAGGCTTATGAATGGACTATGGGCCAATACTCTAGTGAAGGAACACGTGGCTCTGGCACTTGGACAGGTGCATTATCCGATGATTTGGCTAGTGCCTATGCAAAATACATTAATGATTTAGGCCTTAGAAGTCCTAATGGAAAACCTTTAAGTCTTGAAGAGTCTGAAGATGGAATCTATGCTTCTGGACCTTATTATGATTATATGCTTCAAATTGTAGAGGATTCCTTGAACAATTTCTTGAATGAAACCAGTTTCCCATACTCCCCTAGTTCCGGTGAAGGCAGGGATATGGGGTCTGTACCTGATGGTGTCTTTATTTCAAGTGATCTTACTGAATCAAGTTCAGGAACTTATAGGACTCCACAGGATTATATTGATTCATTGAATGGAGACGAGGAATGGATTATCTATAACAGTTCAACAAACACTGCAGAAATCACAAGCATTGAAGCATTTGTAAAACATTGCAAATCCCCAACTAAAGATGTAGGCGCCTTTGATGATTTAGGCAAGGACCAGGCTGAAAATGAATTATTCGGTACAGGTGATGAATCATTGCACTTTGATAGCATTATGGCAAATGTCTTAAAGGCAAATTCAGATAAATACTCTGAGTTCTCTGATTATGATTCCTCAAAAGCAAACAGTTATGCAAATGATTTGAAAAAATTGGATAGATTCAATTACACTACACTTAACCGTTCCGATATGTATAATCCATTGTATTATGTTTCTCCTTACTATGATGGAATCGGATCATCAAATCCTGCTAAATATTGGAGAATAAACGCAGGAATTGAACAGACAGACACTTCATTCACTGTTGAAGCCAATTTGGCTCTAGCTTTGATGCAGATTGGTGATGTGGATAGTGTTGAATTCAATGAAGTGTGGGGTCAAGGCCACAGCCAAGCTGAAAGAAAGGGATCTGCAAATGGAAATTTCATCAATTGGGTCAATGAATGCATGAGTGATGAATCAAATTTCTTATGGTGATTATTTAGTTTTTAATTTTAATTTTTTTTTTAATTCTTTTTTGATTTTTTTATTCTATTTTTTTTAGTTTTTAATTTTATTTTTTTTAATTCTTTTTTGATTTTTTTATTCTATTTTTTTAGTTTTTAATTTTAATTTTTTCAAAAATTTTTGGTGTGTTTTTTCATGAAGTTCATTACATGAATTTATTGCATGAAATTTCATGTTCACTTCATGTACTTAGTTTTAATTCATTTGTTTTTAGCTATTTTTTTCAAATTATTGCTTATTTTTTCATTTTTATTTTAAAATCGCTTTAATTTTTATATAATTTTTTTAAATTAAATAATAACCTTTATAAAGGCATAAATCATATTATTAAATATGATTATCAAGACTGGGAAAATTAACAAATCAAGAGGTAATATTAGTCTCACAATTGGTAAGGAAGATGTGAAAAAACATAATCTTGAAGAGGGAGATTTTGTAATCTTGACTCCTCAGGAATATGAGGAATTGAAAACTTCTTCTGAAATCGAAGTGTCCACTTTGGAAGTAGTCCCAGATGATGAAGCTGTTGTAAAATTAGAATATGACCTTAAGGAAGCAAAGTCTAAAGAAAAGATTCTTTTCTCAAAAGTGGAGGAATTGGAGAACATTAATTTAGAACTTACCACTAAATTGTCTCAAATTGAAAAAGCAAATTATATCAATAGCAGTGTTTTATCCGATTCAGAATCTAATTCTCTCATTGACGAAGTTAAAAAGTTAAATGGGGATATTGATGATTTGAATTCTGAAATCAAGCAATTGAATAAGGATTTAAATGAATCAAATGAAGAAAGAATCGAATTATTGCAGGACATGAATGTCTTAAAGACAAAGATGAGTTTTGATGCAGGAGAACTCTCAAGACTCCGTGAAAGGGAAGAGAAGCATAAGGAAATCTTTGAGATAATTCTTAGAACCAATAAGAACATGCTTGATGAGGTTGTTAATAAAACTTTGACTGCAACAATTAATGAGATCAATAAGGAATTAGGTGAAACCAGCATCATAAGAAGAATAAGGGGATTGACTATTGTCAAGGAACCGGAAATTCATAAGGATGCTATTTCAAGCAAGGCTTATACTCAATTGGAAGAACTAATTCCAGATGATTATTTGCTTGAAAGTGGAGAATAATTATCTTTGATCTTTTAGTAATTCTGGCTTATTTAGTCTATTCAATCTAAAATTTTTCTAAAATTTTTAATCATTTATTCATATTTATATAGTTTATTGGGTATCAATTTAAATGGTGATCCTATGGATGAAGTCCAATTTGATGAAGAAGGAATCAAATTTAGATATTTAAGTAATTGGAAAGAACAAAATAAAGAAATGGTCGCTCCAAATTGTATCAAGGCTTTAGTAAAAGTTGTAGAAGGCAATCCATCTACAATTACAGTATATAAAAATGATGCTGGTGAAGTCAATGCAGTTGCTGAGCTTGAAGATTCATTTAAAGAGAATTTCAAAAAACAAGGTTGGAATATTGTTGAATCTAGAATTTTAAACCTAAATGGAATGCCAGTTTACAATATTATTGCCCATTCTGTGATTGGTGAAGATGGGAAAGTCAAAGAAAACATTGAGGAATTATCTGAAGATGAAAAGCGTATAACTTTAGAAAACTATACTTCTGCATTGCTCAATGATGGAAACATGTATGTATTTGAATTGATGCACTTTAAGGAATTCCCATACGCTTACAATGATTATTTAGCTATTATGGATTCAGTTGAATTCGAATAATTTTTTCTTTTTTCTATTTTTTTATTTATTTTTTAATTTTACTTTTATTTTTTTATTTATCTTTACTTAAAGGAGTTTTAATCTTGTCTAATATGTTTAAAAATGATGAATTAAGCTTTAAGTATCCGAATAATTGGAAATTGCTTGAAGCAGAGGATATTGAAAATTGCATAGCAGTACTTGACTGTGACAGCAAATTCAGCAGAGTTATGGTGTTCAAGTATCCTCAAGAAGGATTGTCTATGGAATATCTTAAGAATGCAATTGAAGACATTCCAAGGGAAGATAGCTTAATCGTTGAAGATTCTCATCTAACTATTATTGGAAACAAGGAAACTCATGAGCTCATAGCAAAGGATACAAGTCATGAACCTCCTTTGAATACCCATTCTTTATCAACAATAAATGATCATGATGCCTTTAGCTTTAATTTCTTAGGCTTTGGAGAGAATAATCCTGATAAAGAAGGATTTTTGATGATGTATCGGACTTTAGAATTCCATTAATATTTCTCATTTTTATGATATCATGTCTTTAAAGGAAGAAAAGGAACACATTAGAAAATCAATTTATGATAAATTGTTTAATGAAGGTCAGTCTCTTAGACCTAATGGGGATTATGGAAAGATTCCTGATTTTAAAGGATCAGACATTGCAGCAGAATTGCTCGCTGGCACTGATGAATGGAAAAATTCAAAAACTATTTTTTGCAGTCCTGATTCTGCTCAAATTCCAGTTCGATATCTTGCTTTAAAGGAAAATAAGAATCTTATCATGGCAAGCCCTAATCTTGAACATGGCTATTTGTATCTTGAAGGATGCAAATTAGATGGAAAAGAAAGGGAAGCATCCACTAAGGAAGGAGCATTCAATCATTGCTCTAAGTTTTTTGATTTCGGTAAAGGCAGTTCATTTGACATGGCTATTGATATGCTTGTGGAAGGCTCTGTTGGTGTAGATAGATGTGGAAATCGAATTGGAAAAGGGAAAGGATATGGGGATAGGGAAATTGAAGACCTATTTAATAAGAATCTCATTTATGAAGACACTCCTTTAGTTACCACAATTCATCCGTTTCAACTGATTGATCATATTCCAATGGAAAGCCATGATAGAAGATTGAATATGATTGTCAGCACTGATGAGCTTATCCGAATTTAATTGCTTTTTCCAATTTTTATCTATTATCTCTAATTTTCATCTTTATCTCTAATTTCATCTATCTCTTCTAATTTTTATCTAAATTTATTCTACCTTTTTATCTTGTTTAAATATTTTAAAAAGTCTTTTAGAAATATTTATTAAGAAATAAATCTAATATAATTTTAAGTAGTTTAAACTACTGCAATTCTTAATTTTTTTAAGAATTAACACATGTGTTAAAAAAATTTAGGTGATTATAATGGCAGATTTAAAAGGTACTAAAACCGAAGCTAACTTAGCAGCAGCTTTTGCTGGTGAATCTCAAGCTCATGCTAAATACCAATATTTCGCAAGTAAAGCTAAAAAAGAAGGATACGTCCAAATCCACGATATCTTTATGGAAACTTCCAAAAACGAAAAAGAACATGCAAAAATTTGGTTCAAACTTTTACACGATGGTGAAGTTCCAGACACTATTGCTAACTTAAACGCTGCAGCAGACGGTGAAAACGAAGAATGGACTCAAATGTACAAAGAATTCGCAGAAACTGCAACTGAAGAAGGATTCGATGACATTGCAGGTTTATTCATTATGGTTGGTAATATCGAAAAAGAACACGAAGAAAGATACAGAGCTTTACTCGCTAATGTTGAAGCTGAAACTGTATTCAAGAAAGAAGGCGAAATTGAATGGAAATGTATCAACTGTGGTCACATAATTAAAGGAACCGATGCTCCTGTAATTTGCCCAGTATGTAAACACCCTCAATCTTACTTCGAAGAAAGAGCAACCAACTTCAAATAAGTTGATTGATTTTCGCTATTAATGATTTTTCATTAATAGCATTTTTTTATATTTTAGCTATTTTTATTAAATTCAATTTTTAAAAACAGTAATTATTTTAAATTATTAAAATTATTTTAAATCTATTTTTGGTGATGAAATGTCTAAAGAGGATAATTGTCAAATTGATGAAAATTGTTCTGATGGTACTTGTGCACCAGTAAGCCCATTTTCAAAAGAAGGGGCTTTATTTTTAGTTTTCATTGCTGTTTTATTTATAATTCTATTTTTTGTATTATCAGTTAGTGGTTATATTTAATGATTTTAACCTCAATACATCTATCAGTAGAATTCATTAAATAAAAAATTAGGCATTTGATTTAATTAAATGACTTACTCAACCAATTAAATGATGATTTTTAAGGAAAGTCTATTTTTTCTTAATCGATATTTTGATTATATTATATTGAATTTTTTAGCCATTAATCCATATTTTCATCTTCAAGCATTTCCTCTTCAATCTCTTTCATCATGTCTTCAAATTCCCTTTCCTCATCAAAGAGATTTAAGAAATCATCAATGCTTATCTTGTATTCATTTTCTGCACTTGGATTAATGATGATTTGATCAAAGCTGTCTTGAATTGGTACTATGGACTTGTACAAGTCTCTCATGAACAAGGATCCAACTGTTGTGTTCAATTGTACATCATGAATGTTCTCCTCATCTGTAAAAATAGGTATGACTTTGATTCCATTTGGGCCTACAAATGACTTTAAGTGAAACTTGACTTCCTTATTGATTTCATTCAATCCCTCTAGATTCATGTTTTCAAGGTCTAGTGAGTCGAGCTCTATCTGAAGAGGAACCAGCAGTTCTGATTTTCTGAATTCATTTAGGAAGTGTTCATTTTCCTCTTCGCTCATTTCTGATTGTATTTTCATCAATTCTTCAAGTTTTTCATTATAGAGTATGCTCATTTTTATCACTAAAATTAAGAATTAATATCTAAAAGTTATTTTTCTCTAAAAATTCATCAAAGTCTATCTTATATGAATCAACGCTGTATGGATTTATCACAATATGATTGAAATCAATGTCAAACTGTGCCAATATGATTGAGAGTTCCATAACATTTACAGCTATTGACTTGATTTGGTATCCTGCCTTTTCCAATTCGTTTGTATCTGTAAACAGGTATATGTTGCGGTCTCCGTTTTCCTCATCAAAGAAGCCAATCTGCAAGTCAAGTGTGTCTCCATCGCTTAATGATTCTTCATCTTCCATTGCAATAACTGGGACAAAGACTTCTGATTTTAAGAATTCCTTATAGAACAAGTCAGGGTTCTGCTCTATCTTAACTCTTGACTTTGATTTCAATAGTTTCTTTAGCTTTTTGTTGTTTAGTGTAGTCATTTCAATCAGTAATTTATTTTAATTATATTATTTATTTAATCATATTTATGAAACCAATTATATTTATTTATATGCTAAATGGTTTCCATCCAAGCAAGGTTTTAAATTTAAATAAAGATTCAAATTAGTTTTAAATTTTTCATTTTCATATTAATTTTTTATTTTCATATAATTTTCTATTTTCAAATCAATTTATTATTTTTTATTATTTTTTAATTTTAAGTCAATCTTCATGTCATAATATTATTTAAAGCTTAATAAATAGTTTAATTTATATATGGGCATCTATAAAATTTTTAATTGAAATTTAAAGCATATTAATTTTTCATTTCTATTCTTTTAGATTTTTTAGAAAGTTTTTTATAGTATACTGAGTATACTATATTATGTGGTATTATGATGACTAAAACAATTAAAATCTCTAAAGCCAACCATAATTCTTTATCAAAATTAGCTTCTAAAAATGATACTTTTAATGATGTTATAAGTTTTTTAATAGAATATTACTATACTCATGAAGAATTCAGTGATGAAGAAGCAGAATTTTATAATGAAGAAATAGAAAAATTCGAAAACGGCAATTTAGAAAATGTTAAAGAATTAACTCTAGAAAGTTTAGAAGAAAGAATCAATAAACTGGAACTTGAGTTAAAAAAATGAGTTATAAATTATTTGAACATGAAAAGGCAGCGAAATTTCTTTATAAGCATAAAAACGATAAAAAATTATTATTGAGAATTAATAAAAAGTATTTGGAAATTTTAAAAAATCCATATAATTCTAATTTTAAAGAATTGAAAAGCAATAAATGCCCTAAATGTCAAAGAGCAAAGGTAGGGGACTATAGGATTATCTTTTATGTATCAGAAAGAAATCAGAGCATTGAAATAATCGATATAATTCCCAGAAAAAATAATTATAGATTGTTTTAAAATTTAAATTAAAAAAAATTTGATGAATGAAGTTAAGATCATCATCTAATCATTCTTCACCATCCTCTTCTTCAAGATTATCATAGAATGGCTGTTTTATGCATCTCCATACTGAAGTGTCACCGTCTTCATCATAGAACTTTTGGAATTCACATCCTGGAGCAATCAGTACATTGAAATCAGTCACTTCCTCACTTTTGCCAGTGTACAATATTTTTTGCCCTTCCATCATCATTATCTTATGCAATATAGGAAGATTGGATTGGAAATTAGGGTCTGTGCATGCCCTTAGTGGCATTTTTGCTGTAAAAATTCCATCTACAGCCTCATTTTCCATGAATTCATATTCTGAACGGATAAAGAACATGTAATGATTGTCAAGTTTCACTGATTTGGTCTTCAAAGTAGCTAAAGTCTGTTCAAGTGAAGCAATAAATGGATTTTTTGCCTTTTCCTTAAATAGGTCTATAAGTGTGGAAGCGTTTACTATAATGGAATGTTCAGTTTGAGGATTTATGATGATTGATGAGAAGACATCACCGAATCCATATAAGATCTTTGCAAGATCACGCATATTCATTATGATATGGTCTTTCTTAAGCTTGATTTCCTTCATTATTTCCTTTCTTGTGAATGCTACAAGCGCTCTTTCATTATCATTAATGGTAAGTGAAATGAAATTGAATCCAAGTGGAGGCACAGGCTTGATAACATCTACAACGCTTTGGTCTTCAATATTGAATACCTCTTCCTTTTCCCAATGGATTGGGATGAACAATTTGGCTTCCTTTAATAATCTGAAGAATTCCTCTTCATCTGCAATGGTCATCATGCCAGGCTCTATTAACATTATGTCTTCAAGTTCACTGTTGTCTATTTCAATTTCTGCATTAACATTGTAGTTGTCTATAATTTCATTCATTGCATTCACCTTTTCCACATCTGATTAATGTTTTGTATTTTAAGTTAAAAATAGTTTGTTAAAATGTTTAGATGTTTTTATTGAAAATGGATTAAAAATTCTTAAAAAATAGATAAATAAGTGATTGTTATTTTGAAAAAAATAGATAAAAAATAAGAATAAGAGTAAGGAATTATTTAATTAAGCAATAATTAAAAAGGAGATGAAAAATGATAATATTAATAAATTAAGGATGATAAATGACTAAACCTTTTTAAATAACTCTTTTACTCTTATTCATGAAATTTATATCTCTCCAGTCAATGGAGAGAAATCATCTTTCTCAGTTGTGTCCTTGATTCTAAGAGTCTTTTCAACATCCATGGCAAGCGCATCACAATCTGATTTAATTGCATTCAAATGCATTAGGATTCTCATTCTTTCCTGATTGATCTGCTTGATGTTTGTGTAAGGATAAATGCATTCCTTAAGCATTTCATAATCAATGGTTGCATATGGATATTTTTCAAGTTCACTGCAGACATCCACTAAAATGCCATAAAGGAAATTGTTCATTTCAACCTTGACTCTTTCCTTGATCTGTCTGTCTTTTGAAAGATTTTCCTTCATCAATCTAATGATTTCAGCTTTTGCAAATGGCAATTTTTCTTCTTGGTTTTCTTCTAAACTTTTGTCTAATTTTTCTTCTGACATATAAGTCCCCCTTTACATAAATCGAGAAAGCAATGGGCTTGATGTATAGTGATTTTCACCCCCTTTGCTTCTACAATATAATATTTGTTTTTGTAGTATATAAATGTATCGATAATAATTAAATTATCGATTAATATTTTGATAACTTATATCATAAAGTATTAAAAATATTTAGTGATAATGTTATAATTTTAATAGTATGCCTAAAATATTCATTTGTAATTTAATTTAGGATATATCTATAATCAATATTTTAATCATAGTTTCAATATATAACTCATTTAATTTAAGTTTCAATTAATTATTTTTATACTTTTTATATCAAATATGATTTTAAATAAGTAATTTTTAAGTTTCATTTTTTTAAATTTTCTAAAAAGTTAAAAATAGATATCAATAGCAAAATCCTTTTTTTAAAATTAGAAACTTTTTTATATATAACAAAAATAGAGTATATTTTGTGGTTGTAAAACCACATGAAAATATCGGAGTTAATCATGTCTTTTTTAAACACAAAAACTGGTAAAAAGTACAGAGTGGTTGAATTAGATAAAGGCGGATACCGCCTAATCGATATTTCAGGAGGAAGAAAGACTTAAAGTCGTGTTTTGTTAGGTGATTATCAAGATCTATGCATCTTGCCCTAATAAAATCAGAAACGAAAGTCAGCTTAATGCTGTGCTTCAAGAGATTTTAGGCGATTCAATAATAGAATGGATATATCAGAAAGATTTTTTCAAGTCTCTAAAGAAATTGGATAAAAGCGTTTTATCTCAATTATTGAAGAAGATCAAACAAATCTTTCTAAATCCTGATGTTGGCAAGCATTTGTCTCGTAACCGTAAAGGTCAACAAGAAGTTTATGTTGCAGATTCATTCAGGTTATATTATTCATTCTGCAAAAAAGAGAATAGAATTGAGTTTCTTGAGTTTTCTCACAAGAAACATCAATGATATTTTTCTTTTTACTTCCTCTTTTCTTGTTTTTTAAATTTATATAAGCATTCTATATCTTTGAATTTCTTCACTTTTTTCGAATGGCTGTAATATTTTTCGCTGATTTCCCTATTATTTCCTAAAAATACATCATAGCATTCGTATGAATCCTCACCAACAAAGCAGATTGTATCAGTATCCATTCTGGTAGCTGCATTGACATACACTACTGGTTTTCCATCTTCAATAACTAAAAAATAGGTAAGGTATCCAAATGGAATGTAAAATGCCTTTTTCTCATCCAACAACTTTTCAGTTATTTCAATTTCATCAAAGTTATAATCTTTTGCATTCAATCCGTTTTTTAGGAATTCATGAAACTTTTCATCTAGTTTTTTCAAATCATGCATCATATCACCCCTTTTAAAATTTTTAATGATTTTCACTTAATGCCAAATGAAAATCATTAACTAATTCTTCAATATAATCTAATTTAGCCAATTTATTTATCCATTCAGCAGGAATATCATTATAGCCATAGTAAATTCCAGCTAATCCTCCAACAATACAAGCAGTTGTATCAGTATCATATCCAAGATTAACTGCCTCTAGAATAGTGTCCCTATAATTTTCATTATTCAATAGACACCAAATGGATGCTTCAAGAGAAGATATGCAATATCCTCCACTTTTGATCTCATCTCTTGGAAGATTCTGAATATTCAATGAGAATACTCTATCAAAGTGATGTAATTCCTTTTTAAAAGAGGGATTATTGAAATAATATTCCTTTGACTTATTTATTCCATTAGCTATCAATTCTTCAAGTCTTAAATCACAGTCCCGCTTTTCTATAAATTCAAGAGCAATGTTCACATAGATTCCACAGCACAACTGGCTTCTTCTATGCCTATGGGTGAGTGAAGACAAGTTATGGATAACTGCCATCTTCTCATCTTCATCAATTGAGTTTTTTTGAGAAAGATAATGGATGAAGAAAGCTATTGGAAGGATTCTCATTAAAGATCCGTTTCCATTGTCCCTTTCACCTATTCCTCCAGATAATATTGGCTCAGTGCCCCTATCATACCTATGAATTCCATCCATGGTGGCACCACCTATGTCATAGGCCTGGCCGTATGGTGTGAATTTTCCATTATTTAGCCAAAGGGAAAAGTTCTTCATGATTATTTCATAGTCGATGAGTTCATTTAATTTCATGTCTTCATCATATCCCTTGTTCTTTAGACTTTTGCTCAATCCATCAATTGTTGCAAGAATTAATGAAGAGTCATCTGACCAGCTTCCTGCTGGAAGGTCAAATGCACCGTTTCCTGTCATTTTAGTTACAGGGTCTATGTCACGGAATTTCCTTGGTTCAAATTGCACAGGAAGTCCAAGTGCATCCCCTACAATCGCTCCGAAAATTCCTGATTTAATGCAATCCATACTTATTCCTCCTTTATTCCTTTTTTATTAAATCTGTTTCTGGTTTCTTTTATATTTTCCAAATGATTGAAATATCTCTCCTTAATTTCAGGAGGATATCCATCATAAATGTCATAATATTTGCATCCCTCTTCATTAATGATATAAAGGTCATCTGAACCCATTCTTGAAGCTTTCTCAAGATACAATACAGGATTTCCATCCTCAAGAACTAAAAAGTAAATGATTGCTCCAAAGGGAACTTCAATTATTTCCCCTCTGTTTAACAGTTCTTCACTTATCAGTTCCTCATTCTTATCTATGCAGTTTCTCTTTAGAACCTCATCACTCAATCTGCTCAATACAAGTTCATCAAAGCTTTTCCTAATGTTTGTCAAATCGTGCATGATATACCTCCTTTTACTTTTTTTGTTTCAAAATTACTCATAAGTTTTAATTAGATTTTAAAGAAGCAAATAATTTAGAATTCATAATTCAAGTCGCCGTGGGAAAGCCTTTCGCCAATCAGCCTGCATACTTCGGCTAAGTATAAATGATTGTTCAGGTAGATGGTTTCAGGATCAGGATTGCTAATCATGACAATATTGTTGTCATACATTGCATTATCATATTCCCTAATCTCCTCAATTAATCTATTTCTCTCTTTTTTAAGCTCTGTCAAGCTCTCATTCCTGATGCTTTCTGAGTAAGTTTTTGGATCAATCATCATCCTTTATCACATCCTTATGCATATTTATATATTTTTTCTCTCTTTTCGGGGGTTCAATCCAACCCTCTGGCTTCTCCAAATCGAACCTTTCACTATGGAAGGTGAATATTTCCATTCCCTCATACTTGGCATAAACATGCTCTACGACCTCATCAAGAGCCTTGCTTTCGCCATATTCCTCATAAACACCGAAGATGAGCTTGAACTCATCGAATGTTATTGCATGATTCTTAAGAGGCCTCCCTGTTCGGATTCCTCCGACACCTAGAGTGTAGGTCCTTCTATTGAGATTCACGAAGACCCATCCTGTGGTGCCGTACTTATACGCTTTATGCCACTTATGTGCAATTTCATTGTCCTCCAAATATTCGCGGACCCTGTTTATGCACCAGTCAAAAATCAGAATTTCCTTATTTTCTGTATCATATATCTTTTCTATTTTCATACATATCACCCCATTATAAAGATATTAAGCTTCCTGCAATACAAGAAGACATCTGCGACCTACATATTCCTTTCCTAACAATATTTTGCTGGTGTGGTCGTTATTTGGGCGAATTCCCCTATTGAGTATTTCATCAACTGTAACGATAACTCCATCTTCACTGTCTTCGCGTTGCATGGGAAACACTACATATGCCCTTTGTCCAAGAAACCTGTCATGAAGACGAACAACTCCTTGTCCACCGTAAGTCTTTTTCACTTTATCATCATAGATTATGTCTTTGTTGTTTAATTTAAGGCTAAATAGTTTTGCCATAAACTCACGCTCCGATTATTTTCAAATAAATATGGATCATAATCACTGACCAAAAATAGTTTGCCTATGTAAAAGGCAGTGTTAATTGATAATAAGGGAAATTTTGATAGTGATGTATGGTTTTTTATTCCCCTTATTTTTGGTGTGTTTTATGATGTAATTTATACTTTGTAATAATTACTATATAAATCTTTCGATTTTCATATTACAATTTTACTTTTTTTGATTTATCAAAAATAATTATTTTTCTAAAAAAGTTTATTTTTTTAAAAAAAAGATTATTATTTATTTAATTTTATTATAAGATAAAAAATAGTAGTTATTAATAAAAATATTAATTTTTTATTAGAATTATTATTAAATAATAATTCTAATCAATTATTACAAAATTATTCATGTTGACTAATTTTTATAATATTTTTCAATTTTTTTAAAAGTTTTATAAACATTTAATAATTTCTAAAAACATATATATTTCTAATTTTAAAAGAATTTTTGCAATAGGCATAAAGTAAGGGGTAGTTATGAATAAGGTATATTTATCAAAATCCAGATATT
>NZ_JAFRJO010000074.1 GCF_017432245.1 Methanobrevibacter sp. | reverse complement strand
TGGGATAGCAATACTTGGGCATTGTGCACCACATAAGGATACGGTTGCAGGTCCCATACATACTAAACCTTGAGCAATTAAACATAAATCATCTTCTGGTTTACCAACTTCAAATTGTCTTTTAATGAAGTCCATAGCGAGTCCAGCAGGTGGTTTTTCTCTAGGACATACTTCACAAAGGTTAGTGGTTGGTAATTCGATAGTTCCTCCGTTTAATAAGGTAAGAATAGCTTCTGCTACTACGTCAGATTTTGGAGGGCAACCAGGGATCATTAAGTCAACTTGAATTGCTTCACCTAATGGTCTTACTCTGCTTTCTAAGGTTGGAACATCTTCGTTAGGAATGATTCCTTCTGGGTTTACAGTACTGCAAGAGTTAATGTAACCTTCAGTAGTTAATTCTTCTACAGTGTGTAAGTTACCGAGACCAGGGATACCACCGTAAGCAGCACAAGTACCGTATGCAATAACGAGGCCAGCTTTTTCTCTTAACATTTCTGCTAATTCTCTGTTTTCTTCGTTTCTAATTCCACCTTCTACAATGAGTACGTCTAATTCAGGTACTTCATCGTATTTAGTATCACATAATACTGGTGAGAATTCGAATTGTGCTAATTCTAAAACATCTAATAAAGATTCGTGAAAGTCCGCAATGGATAAGTGACAACCGGAACAACCTCCGAGCCACATAGTTCCTACTCTAGCTTTATCTGCCATAAATAATCCTCCATTTAAATTTATCCTTCAGCATCTAATTGTGCTTTTAATGGGGAAGGTCCTAAATCTTTAATTCTGTTTACCATCATTTTTACAGAACTAGCGAATTTTTCTCCTTCAGAAGCAGAAATCCAGTCGTGGTGGACTCTTTCTCTTCCGATTCCCATATCTTCGACTAATTTATAAACTAATCTCATTCTTCTGTCAAGTTTATAGTTACCTGCATCGTAGTGGCAGTCACCCATGTGGCATCCTGCTACGAATACACCATCAGCACCGTCTCTGAATGCTTTCAAAATAAACTGAGGGTCAATTCTTCCAGAACACATTACTCTAATAACACGAATGTTAGGTGGGTATTGCATTCTTGCAGTACCTGCAGTATCTGCTCCACCATAGGAACACCAGTTACAACAAAACATTACAATTTTTATATCTTCAGACATAGAGTTTATCCTCCTCTATTAAAATTTTAGTTTATAGTCCTAAAAAAAATTTAATTTAATCTAAGACTCATCCAACTATTTCAATCTAATAATCATTAAACCATATTATCAAATCAAAACTAATACAATTCAATTCATTTAATACCGATTGAAAATATTAAACTTTATTAAAATTGAAATAATTGAGATATTCAACCTAAATAGTTTTCACTATTTTTAATCTATAAAGATCCAAATCAAAAATCTTAATAGATTACCTTCTTGAATCCAAATCAAAAAATTCAAGAATTCCGTTTTAACTTTAAAAACCAAATCAAAATTTTTAAAGTTATAGATTTCAATCTAATTTCTTTTTTAAAAAAGTTTTTCAAATCTATATTAAAGTATGTTAAGGCATACCTTAATCTCAAATCATCGTACGCTAATGAGCTAGCTCAGCTTAACATTAATGTACTAATAATATATATTATTAAAATTAAATATAAAGGTTACTTGGAAGTTAAATTCAAAAGACTTATATACTATAATACTTTTTTAAAAAAAGATATTACAAAGCCTGAAAATTAATTTCAATTTATACGAAATAATATTGAAAAATAGGCAAGATTATTAATAAATATATAAAAATAACTATCAAATTTAACTTAATTTTGAAATAAGGAATTTATATAAAATTAAATTAAGTTATAATTTATTAAAACAATTTTTATAATTAAGAATGAAATTTAAAAAAATTGCTAAAAATTAAGGAATACCTAAAATAAAGAATTTAAGATATTTTAGAAAAATTGGAAATTTTGAAAAAAATAGAAAAAATTACAATAATTAGCAAAAAATTTGTTGAAAAAATTAGTTAGAATAAAAAATAAAAAAATAATAAGTTAAGAGCAATTACTCCCAACAATTAGAAAAAGTTTTGGTCAAGGTTTTTTGGTCGAAGACCAAAAAAGCTTGAATTACATTCCATCCAAACTCATGTCAATCATTTTTTGAGTTTCAGCAGCTAATTCATCTGGCAAGCCAGTGATGTCCATACTTAAGAAACCTCTTACAATCATTGAAGCTGCTTCTTCTTCAGTCAATCCTCTTGAAGTTAAGTAATAGATCTCTTCCTCATCGATTTGACCAACTGCCGCTTCGTGAGACATTTCAAGGTTTGCTGCATTTGCTTCAAGCTCAGGAACTGCATAAATGGATGAATTATCATCTAAAACTAATCCGTGGCATTCAAGGTGTCCTTTTACATTAGGAACATTTCCGGATAAATGACCTCTTGAATAAATCTTGGATTGATCATTAGCAACTGAACGGGAAATGATTTCCGCACTGGTATTTGGTGCATTTAAAATAGCTCTTGAACCCATATCAATTATTGAATCATTAATTCCGCTTTGAATACTTTGGAACAATGCTCTTGCATTCTCACCATTACAGTAAGTGGTAGGATAAGACTGAATGGATTTAACTGGGCTTGTTAAAATGTAATTATTGATATAAGTACTATTCTTTTCCTGATAAATTGCAGTTCTTGGACGTACTTCCACTTGTTCTGCCCAATTATGGACCATAGTGAAAGTTACTTTTGCTCCCGGCTTGATATAAATTTCAGAAACACCTACGTGAAGTGCAGATGAAATATCATCGCCAGTTGCACAGCCGGTAATTAAATGAAGCTCTGAATTCTCTTCAGCAATAACAATATTGTGAGCAGTTTGCATAACATCTTGGTCTGCAATAAACATACAAGCCTGAACTGGGAAAATTTCCTTGGTTCCAGGTAAAGATCTGACAAAATAACCACTATATGCTTCATTTTCAGCTTCCATTAAAGCACATTGGGCAGTATACTTATCAACATCAGGCTTAACCGCTTTCCATAAATAATCCTTTAGCCAGGAGTGTTTGTCTAAAGCAACCCCTAAGTTCATAAGTTCAATTGAATCTGAAATGGAATGTGAAAAGATATTTGATTGATCCATTTGAACAAATGAACCTGCCCTTTCTTCAGAATTTGCATCTACTCCAACCTTTAAAATAGTCTTTTGAGTCTTTTTATCAATATCTTTCAAATCGTCAATTACATCAAAAGCATTAATGTCTTCTGTAGTGAAATTCTCAATGACAACATCAGTTCCTAATGCTGCTTTTTTATCTTTAGCTTGTTCAGCATCATGAGTGACAGTCTGCACAACCAACACATCCTTTAACTCCTTCTTTTCTACTGTCTTCA
>NZ_JAFRJO010000073.1 GCF_017432245.1 Methanobrevibacter sp. | reverse complement strand
GGGCTATCTCCAACTACTTTCTTTCCTTGAATCATCAAGCCATCTAATTCAAGTAGTGTTTTTTTAGATTCAAGTCCTTCTGCAACACCACCGAATCCTCCGATGGTTCTGTCTGATTTAACTGTTCTGTGGCATGGTATGATTATAGGGTATGGATTTTTTGAAAGTGCAGTGCCTACTGATCTGTATGCCTTTGGACTGCCAGCTGCCTTTGCAAGGTCCTTATATGTATTTATGGTTCCTTTTTTTGTTTTGAATTCAGTTTCCAATACTTTTCTTTGGAATGGTGTAAATTTTTCCAAATTAAGATATTCAAGTGAAAACTTAGCGTCTTTTTCTTTAAAGTAATTGTCTAATTCTTTCAATACATTATTCAATTGCTTTGATTTCTTATTGATCGGGAGCTTATCTTCCTGTTCATATTTTTCTTCAGCTATTTGTGTTGAGCTTTTATCTGGTTTTGAGAGGATAATCTCTTCGATTTGGAATTTTGGTTTTTTCCTCCAGATAATTGTTATTTCTCCAATTGGGCTTGGATTAATAATGTATTTAAAGAGAGTCATTTTATCATCTTTTTAATATTAGTAATTATATTAATAATATTTTTTATAGTTAAATTTTATTTTCTTTATTTTATTTTCTTTTGAAAAAATTTTAGTTTTCTATAGAAATATTTATATATCATCATTTATTAACTATTATATAACAATTGTTATATTTTTAACTTTTGTTGAAATTTTAAATAAAATAAATTATTAAATAGATATATAAAATAAATTATATTATCTATTTGTTATTAGAAGGGATTTAGCATAG
The DNA here is from genome assembly GCF_017432245.1 of Methanobrevibacter sp. Taxonomy (GTDB): domain Archaea; phylum Methanobacteriota; class Methanobacteria; order Methanobacteriales; family Methanobacteriaceae; genus Methanobrevibacter. Next base: position 6,828 of record NZ_JAFRJO010000073.1, on the reverse strand, counting down.
ATTAACAAATTTTATTTTTTATATTTTTTAATAATTATAGATTGTATTATTAATGAAAATTTATGATGTGATTAATATGGTAAATATTCCTGAATTAAAAAGAGGTGTAGCAAACGATATTACCGAAGCAATCGGTAATACTCCTCTTGTAAGATTAAATAAATTAACAGAAGGTTTAGAAGCGGATGTGCTTGTAAAGATTGAAGCTTTTAACCCAGTAAGTAGTGTAAAAGATCGTGTAGCAGTTTCTTTAATTGAAGCTGCAGAAAAAGAAGGTAAAATCAATAAGGATACTGTAATTATTGAACCTACAAGTGGTAATACTGGTATTGGTCTTTCCTTTGTAGCGGCTGCTAAAGGTTACAAATTAATATTGACTATGCCTGAAACCATGTCTATTGAAAGAAGAAAATTGCTTGCAGTATTCGGTGCAGAGATTGTTTTAACTCCAGGTAGTGAAGGTATGGGTGGAGCTATTGCTAAAGCTGCAGAACTTGCAGAAAACACTCCAAATTCATTTATTCCACAACAATTTGAGAATAAGGCAAACTCCGAAATCCACAGATTGACTACTGGTCCTGAAATCTACAGGGATACTGACGGTGAAGTTGACATTGTTGTATCTGCTGCTGGAACAGGTGGTACTGTAACTGGTATTGCACAGTATATTAAAGAATTAAAACCAGAATTTAAAGCTGTTGCTGTAGAGCCTGAAACTTCCCAAACTTTAGGTAAAGGTGTTAAAGGACCTCATAAAATCCAAGGTATTGGACCAGGATTTGTTCCAGGCGTTTTAGAAAGAGACCTTATTGATGAAGTCATTCCAGTAAAAGATGAAGATGCTGGATCCACTTTATTGAAATTAGCTCGTGAAGAAGGTATTTTCACTGGTATTTCTTCTGGAGCAGCTACTTGGGCAGGTTTAGAACTTGCAAAACGCCCAGAAAATAAAGGCAAAACCATTGTAGTTATTTTACCAGATACTGGTGAAAGATACTTATCTACTGAATGGGTATTTAAAGAATTGTACGATGCATACGATGATTCTATTTTCCCATCTAACTAATTGCAATATGTTCTAACTGGATAATGTTGATACGTATTGAATAAGGATAAGTATTGAATATTGATAAGTATTGCGCAAAAAGTAAATAATTAAGAAATAAATTTTTTATTTCCTTAATTATTTTTTTTTAAATTTCCATTATTGAATTTTTTTGATAGATTTAAAGATTTATCATTCATTCAAATTTTTTATTCTATTTTTTAATTTTTAAATTTTTTAAAATAGTTTATATATTATAAAAAAATAATATAACTTTGTTATTATAACAAATGTTAAATTTATATTTAAGTAAATTCAAATATACTAATATAATTAACAATAGTTAAGTTTTACTTTTACAATGGTGAATTTATGTTTGATGACTTGAAACAAGATTTACAAGCTGCAAAAGCAAGAGACCCTGCAGCAAGAAGTAGTCTAGAGATTCTGCTTTGTTATCCTGGAATATGGGCTATTATATTTCATAGATTGAATCATTGGCTTTGGACTCATCGTTTACCATTTTGGGGAAGATTTTTCTCTCAAATATCCAGATTCTTGACTGGCATAGAAATTCACCCTGGTGCTCAGATAGGTAAAAGAGTCTTTATTGACCATGGAATGGGTATTGTAATAGGTGAAACTGCTATTGTTGGAAATGATGTTTTAATATATCAAGGAGTAGTTCTTGGAGGTACAAGTTTAAGTAAGGGTAAAAGACACCCTACTGTTGAAGATGCAGTTGTAATCGGTTCTGGAGCAAAGGTTCTAGGAAACATTACATTAGGATGTTCCTCAAAAGTTGGAGCGGGGGCTGTAGTATTGCAGGATGTTCCAAGAGGAGCTACTGCAGTTGGTGTACCGAGCAGGATTATTCATGAAGACCGTAAATGTGTTTTGGATTTAGAGCACGAATTTCCAGACCCTGTTTCATCAGCTATTGACTTGCTCTTTGAACGTCAGGAAGAGCTTGAAAATAGGATTAATATCCTAAGTCAGTTCCATGATATGGGCCATGTTGAATTTGACCATGGCTCTGAACTTGAAGAGGTTTTTAAGGGTGATGGAAAATTATTTTATAAATTAAATAATTATATTGATGAAGAAGAATAATTTTTAACTTTAGGAGGATTTTTATGAAACCACCTTGTGAAATGGTAGTATGGTATATCATACCAGCTATTAGATCTGAATTAGCAAAAGATTTATTGAAATTAGGAATGAAACAAAAAAAGATATCTGAATTAATGGATATTACTCAACCTGCTGTATCTCAGTATTTAACTGATAAAAGAGGTAGCGGCATTGAGTTCAATGATGATGTAAAAGCATTAATTGAAGAATTTGCAAATGACTTAAATGAAGGGACTGCAACTAAATTAGACATTATTCCACGTACTTGTTTCATCTGTAAAAGAATCAAAACAGAAGATGTCATTTGTCAAATCCATAAGGAAAAAGGACATATGCCTGCTGATTGTAAGGCATGTTTAGGTTCTGAAGCACATTTATTATAAATTTTAGTAGATTTTTCTACTAATTTTAGTTTTATGATTGGTATAGAATATTATTTTGAATCTATTCTAATCATTATTTATTTATTTTAGTTTAGACTTATTTTTATTTATTAAATTGTTTTAAGGAGATATAATGGAAATTTATAGCACTATGTCAAGGGAAAAGGAAGAGTTGAATACATTATTTGAAGATAAGATCAAACTCTTTGTTTGTGGCCCTACAGTTTATGATGATGCTCATATTGGTCACGGAAGAACATACATTTCCTTTGATACCATTAAGAGATATTTAGAATTTAAAGGTTATTCTGTATTCTACTTACAAAATATTACAGATATTGATGATAAAATTATTAACAGAGCAAAAGAAAGTGGTGTCGACTCCAAGTTGCTAGCAAAAAAATTTGAAAAAAGATTTATTGAAGATATGGCTGCTTTAAATGTGAAAAGCGTTAACTATTTTGCAAGAGCTACTGACCATATGGAAGAAATTTTAGATCAAATCCAAAGGTTAATTGATAAAGGATTTGCATATGTAACTGAAACTGGAGTTTACTTTGAAGTTGCTAAGTTTAAGGATTATGGTAAATTAGCTAATCGTAAGATTGAAGAACTTGAAACTCATAGGATTGATATTGATAGTTCTAAAAAAAGTCCTAATGATTTTGCTTTATGGAAAAATAGAGAAGCTGAAGAGTTTGCTGGTGAACCTGTATGGGATTCCCCGTGGGGTAAAGGAAGACCTGGTTGGCATATAGAGGACACTGCAATCACTGAAAAATACTTTGGACCTCAATATGACATTCATGGTGGAGGTCTCGACTTAATATTCCCTCACCACGACTCTGAGATTGCTCAAATGGAAGCGGTATCTGGTAAGGAGCCATTAGTTCAATACTGGATGCATACAGGATTCTTAAATGTTTCTGGAGAAAAAATGTCTAAATCTTTAGGTAACTTCATTACCATTAGAGATTTATTGAAAGAGTATTCTGGTGAAACATTCAGATTATTTGTTCTTGCAACTCATTACAGAAGTCCTATAGACTTTAGTGAAGTGAGCTTGCATCAAGCTGAAAGAAATGTGGCTAAAATCAAGAATTACATTCAATCTATTGATGAGAAGATTGCCGAAGCGTTTGAAAAAGGTAATGTTTCTGATGATATTGCTTATTTAGCTGACTTACCGGAAAATGAGCTTTTTGAAGAATTGCTTAACTTTAACTACTACGAATCTTCTTATGATGTGTTAAATGAAGGAGTCAGTGAGTTCTTCAAGAGTATGGATGATGACTTCAGCACTCCTAAAGCTATTGCAGCTATTTTCTCATTTATCAAGCAATCCAATAAGGACTTGAATGAAGATAAGATAATCATTGATGATCTTTTAGCTATTAAGCACTGGTTTGCAGATATCAGTCAAATATTAGGTATTGATTTCTTTGCAAATGATGATGAAACCAGTGGTGATGAAGAGGAATTATTGAATATAATTGCTGATGTTCGTCAAAAATTAAGAGCTGAAAAGAAATACGATTTATCTGATGAAATTAGGGATAAGCTTGTTTCATTAGGTATAGAAGTAAGCGATTAATTATTTATTATTTATTAATTAATCAATAATTTTGAAATAATAATTTTATAGTGGTTAGTATTTCTAATCATTATTCTCTCTTTTTTTTAATTTTTAAGATTTTACTATATCTTTTATAGTTTTATTAATATTTTTTTATAGTTTTAGTTATTTACATTATTTTTCATGAAAACTTTTAGATAATTATAAATATTAACATTTTTATACTAATTTAAGACAAAAATATAATTGTTAATTATTTATCATTATAAATATGATGAATTACATATAATATAATAACGAATATTATATTGTAAAAATTAATATTTTAAATTAATTTTTAAATATTAATGAAACAATTATAAGTTAATATGAATTTTAAAGTGTAAATTTTAAAATCATAATTATTAAATTAATTGAAATAAAGGAGTTAAAATCTATGACTGATCTTACTAAGATGTTTAATCCAGACTCTGTTGCTATTGTTGGAGCTTCCAACTCAGAAGGAAAAGTTGGTTATATTATCGTAAATAATATGATTAATGATGGTTTTAAAGGAAACATTTATCCTATTAACCCTAAAGATGATGAAATTCAAGGATTAAAAGCATATAAAAACGTATCTGACTTGCCAGAAGTGCCAGACCTTGTAATTATTTCTATTCCTAGTGTTTTAGTAAACCCAGTTGTTGAAGAATGTGGTGAATTTGGTGTTAAAAACATGGTTGTTATCACTGCAGGATTTAAGGAAATTGGTGGAGAAGGTGTAGAAAGAGAAAATGAGCTTGTAGCTCTTGGTAAAAAATATGGCATAAATATTATTGGTCCTAACAGTTTAGGTATCACTGATTCACATTCATTATTAAATGCTTCATTTTCACAAATCATGCCTCCTACAGGAAATATTGCATTTATTTCCCAAAGTGGAGCAATGATGGTAGCTATTATTGATTGGAGTGTAACTTCTGGAATTGGATTCAGTAAAATTATCAGTTTAGGAAATAAAGCTGGAACCACTGAAATTGAATTGATTGAATATTTATCTGATGATGATGAAACTGCAGTAGTTATCTGTTATCTTGAATCCATCACTGAAGATGATGACTTTGTCAGAACCTTAAGAAAAGTCTCTTATAAGAAACCTGTCATTATATTGAAATCCGGTTCAAGTTCTGCTGGTGCAGAAGCGGCATCCTCACACACTGGTGCATTAGCTGGTAGTGATGTTGCATTTGATACTGCATTCAAGCAATCTGGAGTATTCAGAGTAACCACTATGGATGAATTGTTTGATGTAGGTTTAGCATTCTCCAAATGTCCACTTCCAACTGGACGTAACCTTGCAATCATTACCAATGCAGGTGGTGGAGGAGTTTTATCCGTAGATGCTATGGAAAGATACGGATTGGAACTTGTTAAGTTTGATGAAGAAACCAATGAAAGATTAAAAGCAGCTGTGCCTGAAGAAGGAAGTATTAAGAACCCAATTGATGTTTTAGGTGACGCTCCTGTTATAAGATATAAGGAATCTTTAGAAGCAGTATTAGATTCTGATGATGTTGACGGTTTAGTGGTAATGGTTTGTCCTACTGCATCTGCTGATGCTGATGGAATTGCTCAAGCACTTGTTGAAGGTGCAAGTGAATTTGACAAGCCTGTTATTGCAGTTAACATGGGTGGACCTACCTTTGAAAACGCTAATGATGTACTCAGAGACAATGGTATTCCTACCTATGTATTCCCTGAAACTGCTGTAAAGGTATTTGATTACCTTGCAAGATTTGCTGCTGTTCAAGATAGAAACTATGATGATCCTGTTGGAGCAGTAGATGATGTGGATAAAGCAGCTGTTGAAGCTATTTTTGCTAAAGTGAAAGAAGAGGGAAGAGACACCTTGCTTGGTAGTGAAGCTTATGCTGTAGCTGAAAGCTACGGTATTGAAGCGGCTCCTATTAAATTAGCTACTTCTGCTGAAGAAGCGGGTGTTCTTGCTGAAGAAATGGAATTCCCAGTTGTACTTAAGATTGCTTCTGATAAGATTTTACACAAATCCGATATTGGTGGTGTAAAAGTAGGTATTCAAACCAAAGAAGAAGCAGAAGAAGTATTCGAAGAAATCATGGCTAATGCTAAGAAAGCACATCCAGACATTGTTCCAAATGGAGTTGAAGTTCAAAAGATGATGGACTCTGGAATTGAAGTTCTCGTTGGTATGATCAGAGATGCACAATTCGGTCCAATGATTGCATTTGGTATGGGTGGAGTTCTTGTAAACCTTTTAGAAGATGTTTCATTTAAATTGGCAAAAGGTTTAACTACTGAAGAAATTGCTGAACAAATGGACAATACTAAAGTTATGGGATTACTTAAAGGTTTCAGAGGAGAAGCTCCTGGTGATATAGATGCTGTTAAATCAGCTATTATCAGAGTAGCTAGATTAACTTTAGACTTCCCTGAAATATCTGAACTTGATATTAACCCAATCTTTGTATATGAGAAAGGATCAAGTGCATTAGATATTAAGATTAAATTAGGTTAATTTTCCAAACTTTAAGTTTGAAGAAAATTTTCTTAATTTTTTATTTTTTTATTTTAGCTATTTTTCTCATTTTTTCTATTTTTATATAATTATTAATATAATAATATTTTATTTATTTTTATTTCTTATTTTCTTTAATTTTCCAATATTTTTT